>JALUXN010000074.1 GCA_027018975.1 Mariprofundaceae bacterium
CGTGAAAAACGCCGCCCCCGCCTCGCGCAAGACGGTCAATGCCTCCTCACCCAGCGGCGCTTCAATATCCAACAGGCGCAGATAGTGGGTCACATCCTCGGCGCGTTCAATATTCTGCCCAACCAGCGCAGCAAAACGGCGCAATTGCTCGGCATCACATGGCGGCAGATGCGGTCGAATCAGCAGCATCAGCGCATCCACATCGAGCGCGTGCAGCAGGCGCGTATGCCAGCGCCACATCTCATCATCTGACCAGCGGACAGCGCCAGTCGCCACCCGCTCAGCATCGAACGCGGCCACCAGCTTGTCGATACTATCGGCTTCATCGGAGATATTGGGGTGCCCCAAGCGCGCCATCGCCTGCACCAGTGCGCTGGGCAGCAGCCCCGCCTCGCGCAGCTCCGCCACACTGTGACTGCCGCTCCGTTTGGAGAGCTTGGCACCGTCTTGACCGAGCAGCAGGCCATGGTGCAGATAGTGCGGTGGCGTATAGCCCAACTGCTGCAACATCCAGACCTGATAGGCGGAGTTGGTCAGGTGATCATCGCCGCGCAGGGCGTGGGTGATCCCATCGAGCGCATCATCGACCGCGTTGGGCAGCAGGAAGGTGAATGAACCATCCGAGCGCACCACCACCGGATCATCGAGATCGCGCAGGGCAAAAGTAATATCGCCGTGCAGCAGATCGCGCACCACCACCTCGCCTTCATCAGCATGGATGCGCAAACGCCAGACAAACGGCTCGTCGGCAGCCCGCTGTGCAGACTCCTCCGCCGACAACACCCGGCAACGACCGGCATAGCGCGGCGGCAACCCGCGCGAGGTGGCCAGTTTGCGATCGAGATTGAGCTGGTGCTCAGTGCAGAAGCAGCGGTAGGCCAGCCCCGCATCGGCCAACTGCTGCAGCGCCCGACGATGATTGTCGGCATGTTCGGACTGAAACAGCGCCGCACCATCCCAATCCAGCCCCAGCCAGCGCAGATCCGCTTCAATGGCGGCAATAAACTGCGCCTCGGATCGATCCCGGTCGGTGTCCTCAAAACGGAGCAGAAACCGCCCCCCATGCTTGCGCGCATAGAGCCAGTTCAGCAGCGCCGTGCGCACATTCCCCAGATGCAGCAACCCCGTCGGCGAGGGAGCGAAGCGGGTGGTGATGGGGAGTGAGGGGTGAGGGGTGAGGGGTGATGGGTGGGTCATTGTGTGGCCTCGCTTGGGTGCGCGCCATCCTGCATCGTACGAATTAAGCCGCCAATTAAACCGAAGAGTCTATTCATGAGTTCGCTCACTTGCTCCATGTTTGACATATAACCAAGTCGCTCCGCGATGAGACACTGCGTTTCAAGTTCAGAGAGCGAGCCGCGTGCAATGTAGAGGAAACGCAAAAACTCCTTACTGCCCGAACGCCCCGCACCCTCCGCAATGTTGCTCGGAATCGACACCGCTGCGCGCTGCATCTGCGAGGCCAAAGCAAAGCGCTCCGTATCGGGAAATGTCGCCGTCAGCTGATAAATAACAACCACCAACGCCATCCCCTGCTGCCAAGCCACCAAATCATGATGCGCCCGCCGCGTCATTTCGCCCCCCTGACGCCTAACCCCTCACGCTTCACGCCCAACCCCTGACGCCTAACCCCTGACGCCTCACGCCCCCCCATCATCACCATATACTCATCGGGATGCACATAGCCGAGTTCGCGGTGGATCAGCTCTTCGAGCGCTTCGGGGTCGTTGCGCAGGCGGAGTACTTCACTCGCCAGACGTTCGCGCGCGGCGCGCAGACCGGCGACCTGCTGCTGCAACTGCTGCAGCTTGGCCGCCTCCTGACGATAGACCAGATAGCCGTGATCCGACCAGATCAGATTCCAGCCCATGTAGGCGAGAATCGCGCATCCACCCAGCCAGTAGAGCCAGCGGCCTAGTCCGGCCATGCGGCGTTACGCAGTCAGACCGAAGGCGGCGCGACCGGCGTAACGCGCGGCGCTGCCCAGCTCCTCTTCGATACGCAGCAGCTGGTTATATTTGGCCATACGATCCGAGCGCGATGCCGAGCCGGACTTGATCTGACCGGTCGCCATTGCCACCGCCAGATCCGCAATCGTCGCATCTTCTGTCTCACCGGAGCGGTGGCTCATCATGCAGCGGTAGCCGGCATCGTGCGCCATGTTCACTGCCGCAATCGTCTCGCTCAAGGTGCCGATCTGATTGACCTTCACCAGCAGCGCGTTAGCAATCTGCTTGTCGATACCCTCTTTGAGAATCGCCGGATTGGTCACGAAGAGATCATCGCCCACAATCTGAATTTTATCGCCCATCTGCTCAGTCAGCAGTTTCCAGCCATCCCAATCGTTCTCATCCAGCCCATCCTCGACCGAAATAATCGGATACTGGCGGCAGAGCGAATCGATCACCTCAATCAAGCCGGCGGCATCGAACTGTTTGTTCCCTTCACCAGCCAGCACATACTGTCCATCGTGATAAAACTCGGAGGCTGCCATATCGGAAGCGAGCGCCACATCGTCACCCGGTTTCAGCCCCGCCTGCTCGATCGCTTCGAGGATCACCGTAATCCCCTCTTCGTTGGAGCCGAGATTGGGCGCAAAACCACCCTCATCGCCCACCGCTGTCACATGGCCGCCCGCTTTGAGCACCGATTTGAGTGCGTGGAACACCTCCGCACCCATCTCAATCGCCTGCGCGAATGAGCTCGCACCCACCGGCGCAATCATATACTCCTGAAAATCGATACTGTTATCGGCGTGCGAACCGCCGTTGATCACATTCATGCACGGCACCGGCAGCAAGTTGGCGTTATCGCCGCCAAGATAGCGGAAGAGCGACTCCCCATTCTCCGCCGCCTGCGCCTTGGCCACCGCCATCGATACGCCGAGAATCGCGTTGGCGCCCAAGCGCCCCTTGTTGGCTGTGCCATCAAGAGCAATCAGCTTCTCATCCAGCCCCTGCTGATCAGCGGCATCCAGCCCCGCCACCGCCTGGGCAATCTCACCATTGACGTGACCCACAGCCTTGCGCACGCCCTTGCCGCCCAAACGCGCCTCGCCGTCGCGCAGCTCAACCGCCTCGCGCGTCCCCGTCGAAGCACCGCTCGGCACCGCCGCCCGCGCAAATGCGCCGGAGGCCAGCGTTACATCCACCTCAACGGTCGGATTGCCGCGCGAATCAAAAATTTCACGTCCATGGATCTTTACAATGTCACTCAATGCTTTCTCTCCTGTTCGGCCCCATTGCCGAAACGATTATTTTCTATCTTATCAATTATTATTGCTGAAATCGTACGCAAAAATAGGTCGCGCACCTTACGCAAAACGGCTCGAAACGTCTATGATTCAATGGTATCGAACGTAATAACGCAGAGACAAGCG
>JALUXN010000075.1 GCA_027018975.1 Mariprofundaceae bacterium
CTTTATCGAAAAGCTGCGCGCCACAGTCAGTGATGAGCCCAAAGAGACCGACACCGCATGGATGCACAATCTAATGGAGCGCATCTCGCTCACACCCACCAACCTGCGCTTCGAACTCGGCCGCTGCCAGATCGACATCGGCACCTTCCTCTCACTCAAGGCCGGCGACTTCCTGCCGCTGAAAACCCGCACCCACGATCCCTGCACCCTCTGGGTGGAAGAGACCCCGCTCTTCTACGCCAAGCCGGGCGAGCAGGAGGGCACACTGGCCGCAGAGATCCTTGACCCTATCCAACCTGGAGACCCGATATGAGCAATGAAACAAATTCAGCAGAGAACCCCCAACCGTCAGCACAACAGCCGACCCAACAGCCCGCCCTCGAAGGGCAGGTCGCCAATCTCGAAGCGATCATGCATGTGCCGCTGGAGGTGAGCGTGGAGCTCGGCCGTGTCAAAATGCCGCTACACAACATCGCCCGCATGAACAAGGGCATGGTGATCGAGATGAACAAAGACGCCAATGCCGAGGTGCAGATCCTCGCCAACGGTTCCATCTTCGCCAAAGGGGAGGTTGTCTCCACCGGCGACAAACTGGGCGTGCGCATCACCGAGATCGTTCCCGCCACCGCCCGCATCAGCTCACTCTCCTGATCCCCGCCCGCAATGATGAAAATAACTATTCAACTACGTGCTGGAACTATTCAGATCGCCCACGGTTTGTTCGATAGCAAGGCGAACACGCGCAGTGTGCTTCTGCGCATGAGCATGTTCAACGCAGCTAGCGGGCAAACCGTGGGATGAGCTGAATCGTTACTGATGGGAAACGGCATGCTATCCATGCTCCTGCAGTCGCTCTTGGCGCTTGCCTTTGTGCTTGGTCTGTTTGCGCTGATCGTCTGGGGCGTGCGCCGTTTTCAGGGCTTTGCCGGCAACAGCGTCAAGCGCGATTTCAAAATCATCCAGCGCATCCATCTCGATAACAAACACAGCATCATCGAAATCAGCCATCAGCAGCGCCGCTATCTGCTCGGCCTCTCACCCGGCGGCATGATCCAACTACGCAGCGCCGACGCCCTACCCGCCAACGACACTGCCCAAACCAAGGAGCCCACCGTTGAACCTCACAGCTCGTAACCCGCTGCTACTCAGCCTCTTCGGCCTGCTCCTGCTAATGCCAGTGCTGGCGCAGGCCGGCGAAATTCCGACCCTCTCACTGAGCCTCGGCGAGAGCGATGATCCCGACGCTTGGTTCACCGGCCTGAAGATCATCGCGCTGATGACCATCCTCACCCTCGCCCCCTCGATTCTGATTATGATGACCTCCTTCACCCGCGTGCTGATCGTCTTCGCATTCTTACGTCAGGCGATGGGCACGCAGCAGTCACCACCGAATCAGATCCTCGTCGGCCTCGCCCTGTTTTTGACCATCTTCATCATGATGCCGGTGTGGCAAAAAATTGACACACAGGCACTCACCCCCTACCTCAACGAACAGATCAAGCAATCCGAAGCGATCGATCGCGGCATCGCCCCGCTGCGCGAGTTCATGCTCAAACAGACTCGCGAAGATGATCTCATCCTCTTCCTCAACGCCGCCAAACTGAAAAAACCGGCCAAAGCGGCCGATATGCCGATGTATGTGCTGATCCCGTCGTTTGTCATCAGCGAACTGCGCACCGCCTTCGAGATCGGCTTTCTGATCTACATCCCCTTTGTGGTGCTCGATCTGGTGGTCGCCAGCGTGCTGATGTCGATGGGTATGATGATGCTGCCACCGGTGATGATCTCGCTACCGCTGAAAATCATCCTCTTCGTGCTGGTGGACGGCTGGCACCTGATCACCGCCAATCTGCTCAGCAGCTTCAAGATGTAACGGTTCACACCGATGCAGACCACCACCATCGCTCAACAGATATTCAAACGCATAAACAAAAGAACCCCATCATGCCGACCTGCTGGATAGTTGCCGGACCGAATGGTGCCGGAAAAACCACGTTTGCGATGGAGTACCTGCCCAAGGTGGCCGGATGTACCAACTTTGTAAATGCAGACCTGATTGCTGCAGGCTTATCACCGTTTGCTCCGGAACAAGAACTGATCCCAGCCAGCCGAATTTTCCTATCCGAAATCGAAGAACATCTTGCAAAAGATGAGGACTTCGCCTTTGAAACCACCCTTTCAGGGCGCAGTTATTTACGTCTGATCCGGCGACTGCAGGCAGAGGCGTGGCAAGTGGAGTTGATCTATCTGGCATTGCCCAGCGTGGAAATGTCCAAACTGCGTGTGGCGGAGCGAGTGGCACATGGCGGGCACAATATTCCGGTTCACGATCTTGAGAGACGATTCCCACGCAGTCTGAACAACCTGTTTGACCGCTTTAGTTGCGCAGTAGATCATTGCATCTGCTTGATGAACGATGGCCACGAGCCTGTGCTGATATTTGAACAGCAGGGCACAAGCCGGAAGATTGTTCACGAGCCGCTATACCAGCAGCTAATCCAGGAGGCGAATATATGAGCCAATCCATAGAGACGACGCCATCCAGAGAAAGCCAGATCATGCTGGACACACTGAAAACTGCTGTCACTCACACACTGGAGAAAAAAAGGCGACTGGGTCAGTATGCAGTGGTTTGGGAGGATGGAAGGCCAATCCGGATCGAAGGCGATGCAATCGGCAGCCGTGTTCACGAATCGGAAACCTCTGCATGGATCAATGCCCGACCAGATTCTAAAGCATAAGCTATTTCATCATGCCATCGTCACCCCATAGCATCTCCCATCACATTTTCAAACGCACCCCCATCGCGCATGGCGCAGTTGTCGCGGTCAGCGGCATTGCGTTGCTTGGCTGGTTCACCGACCACGCCACACTGACCACATGGCTGCCGGCCATCGCCAATATGACCTTCAACACCGCCCTCTGTTTTCTACTGCTCGCCGCGGCCGCCATCGATGCAACCACCCTCGCCAGCCGACTCGGCCGCCCGCCGCAACAACAGCAACGCACCCGCCACATCCAGCGCATCATCGCAGCAGCCGTACTGATCTTCGCCACCGCTTCACTGATGCAGGATATGTTTCATCTCGATTTCGGCATCGATCAGCTCTTCATCCATACCAGCGGCGACCACCTGACCAGCCCCTTCCCCGGGCGCATGTCCTCGGTGACCGCCATCGGCTTCATCCTCACCAGTCTGACGCTGATCTCACTGGCCGGTCAGCACCAATCACCCCGGCGCACCAACATCTCGCACGCCCTGATTCTCCTGCTCCTGCTGATCGGCATACTGGGGCTCGCCATCAATTTCCTGCAGGATATTCCGCCCCAATACGCCCACTACGCCTCCATCTCCACCCTGACCGCCA
>JALUXN010000076.1 GCA_027018975.1 Mariprofundaceae bacterium
CGATATGCCTCCGTCATTATTCTGCGTCACTCTGTGCTCTCTGTGGTTTTACCCCAACAGCAATCCTGCACCCCTACTAGGTGGCTGCGTCATTCCCGCGCAGGCGGGAATCCATTGGATGCAGGGGGAGGGCAGCAGTAAATGGCCATACCCTTGTCGGCAGGAAAACGCGGATGGAATGGTGTTTGCTCGGAGGTGATCCGGAGCGTGAATGGATTCCCGCCTGCGCGGGAATGACGCCATTTTTCAACGTTTGCAACACCTGATTACATTCGCCATTGAGTGGGTTTTGCCACTTAACAAGCGAGTTGGATGTGCTGTTTAGTGTGGAAACATCTGTTGGGATTGAACCACGGAGTACACAGAGTTTCACAGAGTAAACCCCGATATGATGGAACAATTGCAACTACTCAGACCGCCATAGTTCGCTCAATAGCAAGACAAACACGCGCAGTGGCACAAACATGTTCAACGCAAATAGCGAGCAAACCATGAGATGAGTAAATGGTTGCGAATACTTTTCGCCTTTACTCTGTGAAACTCTGTGTACTCCGTGGTAAACAAATAGCGGCGGTGTACTGGCAGCGCAGAGGTAGCCCGATACGCAGCAGACAGCTCATCGTCAGCAGGTTACTCGCCGGCGATGGTCATGCCGCTGATGGCGATGGAGGGGATGGCGGTGGAGCCGAGCCAGGTGAGATCGGCGCCGACCATCTCGATCTGCTGGAACATCTGTTTCAAATTACCGGCGATGGTGATGCCCTGCACCGGTCGGCTGATCTCGCCGTTTTCGATCAGAAAACCACCCGCGCCACGCGAATAGTCGCCGGTCACACCATTGACGCCGAAGCCGATCAGTTCGGTGACCAGCAGGCCGTTGCCGATGGCTTGCATCATCTCGGCCTGTGTCTGCTCACCGGGTTGCCAGATGAGATTGGATGTGCCGATGCCGATGTCGCCGGTCAGGCCGCGCGTGGCGTTGCCAGTGGCCGGCTGTTTCAGCCGCTTGGCGACGTAGCGATCGGTGAGGAAGCGGGCGAGCCGGCCATCGTCGATCAGCTGCTGTTGGCGGCAGCGGGTGCCTTCGCCGTCAAAGAGACGGTTGCTCAAACCATCGGGGTGGTCTGGGTGCTCTTCAATCTGGATACCGACTGGAAAGATCTGCTCGCCGAGCGCATCGGCGAGGAAGGAGCGCTGCTGCAGTACGGCGCGGCCGTTGATGGCGCCGACCAGATGACCGAGCAAGGAGGCCGCGGTGCGCGGTTCGAAGATCACCGTCATTTCGCCGCTGCTCATCGTGCCGGGATTGAGCCGGGCAACGGCGCGGCTGGCCGCCTCTTCGGCGATCTGTTGCGGCGTGCGCAGGTCGCTGGCCTGCAGGGCGCGGTGCCAGGCGTAGTCGCGCTGCATCCCTTCGCCGTGGCCGGCGATGAGTGAGAGGCTGAGCGAGGCGGAGCTGCGGCTGTATTCGGCGTGGAAGCCGTCGCAGGCGGCGTAGGCGACGCGGCTGCGGCCAAAGCTGGCATCGGCGCCTTCGGAGTTGCTGATCTGCGCGTCGTAGTCGCGTCCGATGGTTTCGCATGCCAACGCTGCAGCCTTGGCCTGTTCGAGATCCCAGCCGGCATCGGTTTCGGGGTGTTTTTGTTGCCACGCCTGTTGCTCGGCATCGCTCGGGTGATCAGCGCCAACCGGCGGCACGGCGTCAGGATCGGGTTCAGAGATGCGTGCCATGCTCACCACCTGTGCGGCCAGCTGTTTGAGGCCATGGGGCGAGAGATCGGAGGAGGAGGCGGTGGCGAAGGCGAGTCCATCGGGGGTCTCGACAAAGGCGCGCAGTCCCAAGCCCTGCGCATCTTCATGTTCAATCGATTCGACAGCGCCGTTGCGCACACTGACCGAGTCGCCGCTGTCGCAGACCGCCAGCGCATCGGCATAGATGGCGCCCTGCTGCTCGGCCAGCTCGATCAATTGCGCGGCGAGATCGGCGACGCGGGGTGTCGTGGATCGTTGGCTCATGCTTCGGTACCTCCGACGGTCAGTTCATCGATACGGATAGTGGGCAGCCCCACACCGACCGGCACTGATTGCCCCGCCTTGCCGCAGGTGCCGACACCGGGATCGAGCGCCAGATCGTTGCCGATCATCGACACTTTTTGCAGCACCTCATGGCCGGCGCCGATCAGCGTCGCCCCTTTGACCGGATACTGGATGACGCCGTTTTTCACGTAGTAGGCCTCGGAGGTGGTAAACACAAACTTCCCAGAGGTAATATCGACCTGCCCGCCACCGAAATTGACCGCGTAGATCCCCTCATCGAGCGAGGCGATGATCTCCTCCGGCTGCGCTTCGCCGGCCAGCATGAAGGTGTTGGTCATGCGCGGTAGGACGGGGCTGGCGTAAGATTCGCGGCGGCCGTTGCCGGTGGGCTTCATCTGCATCAGACGGGCGTTCTGGCGATCGAGCAGGTAGCCGGTGAGGATGCCATCCTCGATCAACACGGTGCGACCGGTGGGTGTGCCTTCGTCGTCGATATTGAGTGAGCCGCGCCGCTCGGTAACGCTACCGTCATCGACCACCGTGATCCCTTTGGCGGCGACCCGCTCGCCCATCTTATGGGCAAAGACCGATGTCCCCTTGCGATTGAAATCGCCCTCCAGACCGTGACCGATCGCCTCATGCAGCAAAATCCCCGGCCAGCCGGGGCCAAGCACCACCGACATGGTGCCGGCCGGCGCATCGTGGGCATCGAGATTGAGCAGCGCCAGACGCACCGCCTCCTGTACCAGCTCGCGCGCCGTCTCGCCCTGCAACAGACGATCGAGCGCAAAACGACCGCCACCACCGGCCGCGCCGGTCTCACGTTTGCCGTTCTGCTCGACCACCACCGAGATATTGAGCCGCACCAGCGGCCGCGCATCGTGAATATGGGCGCCATCCATACGGATGATGGCAATATCGGAGAAGCTGGAGGAGATGCTGGCGAAGACCTGTTGGACGCGCGGATCGATGCTGCGTGCCAGCTGATCCAGCTCTTCGAGCAGCGCTTTACGCTGTTGGAAATCGACCTCTGCGGTCGGATTGCTGGCGGCATAAAGGCTGTGGTCGATGGGGCTTTGATGGATCGCTACCGGACGGGCGGCGTGGCTGCTGGCAGATGCAGCAATGGCACGCGCGGCGCGCCCCGCCTCCATCAGTGCGGCCGGCTCCAGCCGATCGGTAAAGGCGTGACCGGCCGCCTCACCCTGAATCACCCGCGCGCCCATGCCCTGATGGGTGGCGGCGGAGATGTGTTTCACCCGCCCCTCCTCCAGCGCCAGCGACTCGGAGCTGCTCT
>JALUXN010000077.1 GCA_027018975.1 Mariprofundaceae bacterium
CTGCACTGAAGGCACTCGAGGGTGACACCTCTGAGATCGGCGCACCGGCCATTCTGGAGCTGATGAAGGCTGTGGATGATTTCATCCCGACCCCTGAGCGTCCGATCGATAAAACCTTCCTGATGCCGATTGAGGATGTATTCTCCATCTCCGGTCGTGGTACTGTGGTGACCGGTCGTGTTGAGCAGGGTGTGATCAAGGTGGGTGACGAGATCGAGATCGTCGGTATTAAAGATACTACCACCACCACCTGCACGGGCGTGGAGATGTTCCGCAAGCTGCTCGATCAGGGCGAGGCGGGCGACAACGTGGGCGTACTGCTGCGCGGTACCAAGCGTGATGAGGTTGAGCGTGGTCAGGTGCTGGCGAAGCCGGGCTCCATTACCCCGCACACCAACTTCAAGGCTGAGGCGTATATCCTGACCAAGGAAGAGGGTGGTCGTCATACCCCGTTCTTCAACGGCTATCGTCCGCAGTTCTACTTCCGTACCACTGACGTGACCGGATCTGTGACACTGCCGGAGGGCACCGATATGGTGATGCCCGGCGATAACATCTCCATGGATGTTGAGCTGATCACACCGATCGCCATGGACAAAGAGCTGCGCTTCGCTATCCGCGAAGGTGGACGCACGGTCGGCGCTGGCGTCGTTACCGACATCAGTAAGTAATAAATCATTAACAAATGTGCAGCGGCGGCAGGTTTTTCCTGCTGCCGCTTTGCCGTCACTGGAGAATAGAGAATGCGTGAACTGCTTGCTTTGGCGTGTGAAGAGTGCAAACGCCGCAATTACACGACCGATAAAAACAAACGCACCATGACCGACAAGCTGGTACTGAAAAAATACTGCAACGCTTGCCGGAAACATACTGCGCACAAAGAGACAAAGATCGGCAAATAAGCTGTCAGCGCGCCCGATGCGGGTGCGTGACGGGATGATGCCGGATACACGTTAGGCCAGTAGCTCAATTGGTAGAGCACCGGTCTCCAAAACCGGGGGTTGGGGGTTCGAGCCCCTCCTGGCCTGCCATTTCTTAACGTGTTCAACCACTCATCGGAATGTGCTGCATTCTTATGGGTGCCAATGATTGAGTCGCAACGGCTGCCGGGCAGGTGGCAGCGATTGTGATTCAAGAGAGGAGCAGAGATATGAGCCGCGTAGCTGATATGCGTAAATTCATGAACGAGGTGAAGGTCGAAGCCAAGAAGGTGACATGGCCGGATCGCAAAGAGACGATGCAGGCCACCCTGATGGTGTTTGTCATGGTGATCTTTGTCGCGCTGTTCCTGTGGCTGGTCGATTCTGCACTGAGTGCACTTGTGAAGCAGGTGATCTAAATGGCGATGCAATGGTATGCAGTACAAGTTTATTCCAACTTTGAAGATAAGGTGGAGAAGAATCTCCGCGAAAACATCGAGCGCGCCGGACTGCAGGATAAGTTCGGCGAGATCATGGTGCCGCGTGAAGAGGTGGTGGAGCTGAAAGATGGCCAGAAGTTGATCTCGCAGCGCAAGTTCTTCCCCGGCTATGTGCTCGTGCAGATGGAGCTCAACGACGAGACCTGGCATGTGGTGAAAGATACCCGTCAGGTGAGCGGTTTCCTCGGCTCCGGTGGCAAGCCGCGCCCGATGCCACAGCGTGAAGTCGATGCGCTGCTGCACCAGATCGAAGAGGGTATTGAGCGGCCGAAGCCGAAGGTGATGTTCGACATCGGCGAAGCGGTGCGTGTCATCGATGGTCCGTTCGCATCATTCAATGGTGTGGTGGAAGAGGTGATGGAAGAGAAGGCGAAGCTGAAGGTGAGCGTCTCGATCTTCGGTCGTCCGACACCGGTGGAACTCGACTATATTCAGGTAGAGAAAGGCTAACTTTTTCAGACCGAACACTATTTCCATAGGATATGGAGATGACCACGAGCAAAACGTGGGAGCGTGCCGCAGCAGTGGCAGGCGAATAAAGGCGGAAGGCAGGAGCCTGAAACCGGTTGGAGATAATATAACATGGCAAAAAAATTAGATAAAATCGTGAAGTTGCAGGTGCCAGCCGGCTCTGCAAACCCCGCACCGCCAGTCGGCCCGGCTCTGGGTCAGGCCGGCGTCAACATTATGGAGTTCTGCAAGGCGTTCAACGCCAAGACGCAGGAGATGGAGAAGGGCTTGACCCTGCCGGTCGTCATCAGCGTCTATGCCGATCGCTCATTCGACTTCGTCATCAAAACCCCGCCTGCATCGGTGCTGCTGCTCAAAGCGGCCAAGTTGCAGAAGGGTAGTGGTGAGCCGAACAAGAAGAAGGTTGGCAAGGTGACCAGTGCGCAGCTGCGCGAAATCGCTGAGGTAAAAATGCCTGACCTGAACTGCTACGACCTTGATGCAGGCGTGAAAATTATTGAAGGCACAGCCCGCTCCATGGGTCTGGAAATCGAAGGGTAAGGGGATCACGATGGCGAAAGTAACCAAACGTATGCAAGCCAGCCTCGCAGCAGTGCCAGCGCAGGCTGTCACGGTAAAAGAGGCAATTGAAGCAGTCCTGGCGCAGCCCGGTGCGAAGTTTGACGAGTCGATCGATGTAGCGATCAAGCTGGGTGTCGATCCGCGTCACGCCGATCAGATGGTGCGCGGTTCAATCGCGCTGCCCAACGGTACCGGTAAAACCGTGCGTGTGGCGGTGTTTGCCAAAGGGCCGAAGGCAGAAGAGGCGACTGCTGCCGGTGCCGATTTTGTTGGTGCCGAAGATCTGGTCGAGAAGGTGCAGGGCGGTTTCATGGACTTTGACCGCGTGGTCGCCACACCGGACATGATGGCACAGGTTGGCCGTCTCGGTCGTGTGCTCGGTCCGCGTGGCCTGATGCCGAACCCGAAGCTGGGCACAGTCACCATGGATGTCACCAAAGCAGTTGGCGCCATTAAGGCCGGTCAGATTGAAGTGCGTGTGGACAAGGGCGGTGTCATTCATGCACCGGTGGGTCGCCGCTCATTCGATGCCGAGAAGCTGGCTGAGAACATCGAGGCGCTGTTGGCAGAGCTGAACCGCATGAAGCCGGCTTCCGCCAAAGGGCGCTACATGCAGAAGATGTCGATCTCTTCGACCATGGGTGCAGCCGTTCGCGTGGATGAAACCACCCTGTAACAGTTACAGGGTATAACAGTTTGGCCGCCATATCGGCGGCCGCAACCATCGGCAGCGGCGTCATCGGGTCTCAATCGATACCTAGTGACGGCAACGCCGACAATAACGATCCGTCCAAGACTGCTGGAATTGAGCCCTTCGGGGTGAGATTTAATAGGAGCAATCCTTCCCGCATAGATGGAGTGCAAGCTCACTTGCGCGGGTCGAAAAGCAAGGGGGTAAATGTGAATAGAAATGACAAGCAACAGATTGTCGAAGATCTTCACGCCGCCTGGTCCGAATCAACAGCTGGTATTGTGGCACAGTACCGTGGCTTGACGGTTTCCGAAATGGGAGACCTGCGCCGTCGTCTGCATGATGCAGATGTGTCACTGCAGGTGGTCAAGAATACCTTGGCACGCCGCGCAGCTGAAGGCACGGACTTTAAGGCTGCTGAAGCGCTGTTTACTGGCCCGGTTGCCATTGCATTTGGTAGTGAACCTGTCGGTATGGCAAAAGCCATCGACGAGTTCGCCAAAGAGCATAAGGCGCTGGAGATCAGAGGCGGTGTTCTTGACGGCAAGATGATGGATGCAGCGGGTGTGAAAGCACTGGCCAGTCTGCCATCCCGCGAAGTTCTGCTCGCCAAGATGCTCGGCAGCATGCAGTCACCAATTTCCGGATTCGTCCGTACATTGGCTGAAGTACCTGCATCGTTCGTGCGTACACTGGCAGCCATTCGCGACCAGAAAGAAGCGGCATAATCGACGCAATCTGACATCGATATCACTTTACTAAAAACGACTTAATTAAAACTATAGCAAGAGGAGCTAAATCAAATGGCAATTTCAAAAGATGAACTAATCGAAGCAATTGAATCAATGACTGTACTCGAACTCTCTGAGCTCGTGTCTGCACTGGAAGAGAAATTCGGCGTATCTGCAGCGGCACCTGTCGCAGTAGCAGCTGGCCCTGCAGCAGCAGGCGGTGAGGCTGCGGCTGAAGAGCAGACCGAATTCGACGTTGTACTGGCTAGTGCTGGCGACAAGAAGATTCAGGTGATCAAGGCTGTTCGCGAAATCACCGGTCTGGGTCTGAAAGAGGCCAAGGCACTGGTTGACGGCGCACCGGGCAATGTCAAAGAGGGTGTTTCAAAGGACGAAGCTGAAGAGGTCAAAGGCAAGCTGGAAGACGCAGGCGCGACTGTCGAGCTCAAGTAAGCCGCAGTTGTTGTTGCAACTTCAAGCATCGTGATAGGGCTTTTCCCCGGCAGCGCAAGCTGTCGGGGATTGGCCTTTTCGCATCTTTGCTGTCCGGCGATGCAGAAATCGCCGACCACAGTCATCAGTTAGAAAAACTCAACGGCTCGGTTTGATTCGTTGGGGTGTTACAAAATCAGTTTTTTCAGTTCGAGGGTATTATGGCCAAGCAAGCATCATTGAAACGTATCCGTAAGAATTTCGGCACCATTCAGTCTCCGATCAGCATGCCGAACATGCTGCAGTTGCAGACTGAGTCGTTCCACGAGTTTGTCGGTTACGGCGAAGCGGTGAACGAATCCCGCCTCGCGACCGTTTTCCAGTCTGTTTTTCCGGTACGTGACTATGCCGGCCATGCTGAATTGGCATTCGAGGGGCTCGAGTATAGCCCGCCACGCTACGATCTGGACGAGTGCCGCCGCCGCGACATGACCTACGCCCTGCCGGTGAAGGTGAAGTTGCGTCTGAAGATCTTCGAGTCCGAAGGTGATCGCCGCAGTGCCAAGCGCAAGGTGCGCGAAGTGCGCGATCAGTCGGTTTACATGGGTGAGATCCCGCACATGACTGAGTACGGCTCATTCATTATCAACGGTACGGAACGCGCGATTGTCTCCCAGATGCACCGCTCTCCGGGTGTCTTTTTCGACCACGATCGTGGTAAAACCCATGCATCCGGCAAGTTCCTGTTCAAGGCCAGAATCATCCCCTACCGCGGCTCTTGGCTCGATTTCGAGTTTGATGCCAAAGACAAAGTCAATTTCCGCATCGACCTGCGCCGCAAAATGCCGGCCGGTATCCTGCTCAAGGCGATCGGCCTGACCACACAGGAGATCCTCGACCGCTTCTATCAGCGCCGCACCTACCGCTTCATCAAGAAGGGGATTCAGGTGCAGTTCGAGCCGGAGAAGTTCGAGGGAACCCGTGCGGTCACCACCATTGAGCTCGATGGCAAGAAGGTTGTTGAAGAGGGTAAGAAGTTCACTAAACGTGCCATCCGCCGTCTGAGCGAAGCGGGTGTGAAGTGGATTGATGTGCCGCTGGAGTCGGTGATCGGTGAAGTCGTCGCCGAGCCGGTGATGGGAGCAGGTGGTGAGATTCTGGTCGATCACAATCAGGAGCTGACCGAAGATGCGATCACCGTATTGCTGGAGGCGGGCATCAAGAAGATCGATTGCCTGCTGATCGATGGCGCGGTGCGTGGCCCATGGCTGGCCGATACGCTGCGCTTGGATGCAGTGCAGTCACGCGAAGAGGCGCGGGTGGAGATCTACCGCATGATGCGCCCCGGCGAGCCGCCAACGGTGGAGACGGCGCGCGCCCTGTTTGAATCGCTCTTCTATGACAAATCCCGTTACGACCTCTCCCGTGTCGGTCGTATGAAACTCAACTCCCGCCTCGGCATCAGCGATGACGATGTGCCGCTCGATCAGGGCACACTGCGAGTGGAAGATATTCTCATGACCCTCGATACGCTGCTCTCCCTGCGTGACGGTATCGGTGAAGTGGACGATATCGACCATCTCGGCAATCGCCGCCTCCGTTCAGTCGGCGAACTGCTGGAGAATCAGATCCGCATCGGTCTGGTGCGCATGGAGCGCGCCATCCGTGAGCGCCTCTCCTCCGGTGATCTGACGGAGATGATGCCGTCGGATGTGGTCAATGCGAAACCGTTGATCGCCGCCGTCAAAGAGTTCTTCGGCTCCTCGCAGCTGTCGCAGTTCATGGATCAGACCAATCCGCTCTCGGAAGTGACCCACAAGCGTCGCCTCTCCGCTCTCGGCCCCGGCGGTCTGTCGCGCGAGCGTGCCGGCTTTGAGGTGCGTGATGTGCATCCGACCCATTATGGCCGCCTCTGCCCGATTGAGACACCGGAAGGACCGAATATCGGTCTGATCAACTCGTTGGCGACCTATGCCAAGGTGAACGATTTCGGTTTCATCGAGTCTCCCTACCGCAAGGTGGTCGATGGCAAGGTGACTGACGAGGTCGAGTACCTCTCGGCCATCGATGAGAGTACACCGGTCATCGCGCAGGCCAACGCCAAAGTCGATGAGAACGGCCGCTTTGTGAATGAGTTTGTCCAGTGTCGTCAGGGTGGCGAGTTCATTATGGCCTCCCCCGACATGATCAACTACATGGATGTCTCGCCGTCGCAGGTGGTCTCTGTCTGTGCCGGCCTGATTCCGTTCTTGGAGCACGATGATGCCAACCGCGCCTTGATGGGCTCCAACATGCAGCGTCAGGCTGTACCGCTGCTGCGCTCCGAGAAGCCGCTGGTCGGCACCGGCATGGAGGCGCCGCTGGCGCGTGACTCGGGTGTGTCACAGGTTGCCCGCCGTGGTGGCGTGGTCGAGCGCGTTGATGGTGAGCGCATTGTGGTGCGTGTCAACGACGATGAGCAGGTGGAGGGCGAACCGGGTGTCGATATCTATCGTCTGTTCAAATATCGCCGCTCCAATCAGAACACCTGCTTCAACCAGCGTCCGCTGGTTAAATCGGGCGAGATTGTAGCCAAGGGCGATATTATCGCTGATGGTCCATCGACCGACCTCGGTGAGTTGGCACTGGGCCGCAATGCGCTGGTCGCCTTGATGCCATGGCGTGGCTACAACTTTGAGGATGCAATCGTCATCTCCGAGCGCATTGTGAAGGATGATGTCTACACCTCCATCCATATCGAAGAGTTTGAAGCGGTCGCGCGTGACACCAAGCTGGGTGAGGAAGAGATCACCCGCGATATTCCCAACGTCGGTGAAGATGCGCTGCGTCACCTCGATGACTGCGGTATCGCTTATGTCGGCGCGGAAGTGAAACAGGGTGATATTCTGGTCGGTAAGATCACGCCGAAGGGCGAAACCCAGCTGTCGCCGGAAGAGAAGCTGCTGCGCGCCATCTTCGGTGAGAAAGCTTCCGACGTGCGCGACACCTCGTTGCGCGTCAAACCGGGCAATGAGGGTGTGGTGGTCGATGTGCAGGTCTTCACCCGCCGTGGTGACGAGAAGGATGACCGCGCCAAAGCGATCGAAGAGAGCATGATCGAGCGCCTCTACGCCGATAAGGAGGAGGAGCGCCGCATCCTCGAAGCCAACGCCATCAGCCGTCTGCAGGCGTTGCTTGAAGGCCAGACCGTGGCGATCTTCAAGGGCTTGAAGAAGGGCGACGTGATCAAGGCGGAGCATTTTGAAGGCTTGAGCCTGCGTGATCTCGCCAAGGTGTCGGTGGACGATGATGCGATCAATGCACGTCTGGCCGAGATTCACGAGTCGATGGATAACGAACGTGCCAAGCTGGAAGCGCGCTTTGAAGAGAAGGTCGCCAAGGTGCGCGAAGGCTCCGAGCTGAAGCCGGGCGTGATCAAGGTAGTCAAGGTCTTCGTGGCAGTGAAACGCAAGCTGCAGCCGGGTGATAAGATGGCCGGCCGTCATGGTAACAAGGGTGTGATTTCGGTGATTGTGCCGGAAGAGGACATGCCCTTCACCGAGGATGGCACACCGGTTGATATCTGCCTGAACCCGCTGGGCGTACCATCGCGTATGAATATCGGACAAATCTTCGAGATTCACATGGGCTGGGCGGCCAGTGGCCTGGGCAAGAAGATCGATGCCATGCTTCAGGCCAATGCCGAGATGGCAGAGCTGAAAGCATTCCTGCTCGATATCTATGCCGAGGACAAAGCGGCTTGCAAGCATATCGAGGCGATGGACGATGAGGCGCTGATCGAATTGGCCTCCAATCTGAAGGGCGGTGTGCCGATTGCGACACCGGTGTTCGATGGTGCCAAAGAGGAGCATATCAAACGGATGCTCAAGCTCGCCGATCTGCCGGAGTCCGGTCAGGCGACGCTGTATGATGGCCGTAGTGGTGAAGCGTTCGATCGTCCGGTCACCATCGGTCATATGTATATCATCAAGCTGCACCATCTGGTGGATGAGAAGATCCATGCCCGTTCGACCGGCCCCTACTCGCTGGTTACCCAGCAGCCGTTGGGTGGTAAAGCGCAGTTCGGTGGCCAACGCTTCGGTGAGATGGAAGTGTGGGCGCTGGAGGCATACGGCGCGGCCTATACGCTGCAGGAGATGCTGACGGTGAAATCCGACGATGTGCAAGGGCGCACGAAGATGTACGAGTCGATCGTCCGTGGCGATATGTCATTCGATGCCGGTATTCCGGAATCATTCAATGTGATGACCAAAGAGCTCAATGCGTTGGGTATCGACCTGGCCATGGTCAAGAAACCCACCGAGAACGAAGGAGAATAAATCATGCAAGAACTGCTGAAGATGTTCCAGAAACCGTCCAGTATCGAAGATTTCGACGGTTTGCGTGTCGGGCTGGCCAGCCCGGAAAAGATTCGTTCATGGTCGTATGGCGAGGTCAAGAAGCCGGAGACGATCAACTACCGGACATTCAAGCCGGAGCGTGATGGCCTTTTCTGCGCCAAGATTTTCGGTCCGATCAAGGATTACGAGTGCTTGTGCGGCAAGTATAAGCGTTTGAAACATCGCGGCGTGGTCTGCGAGAAGTGCTCGGTGGAGGTGATCCAGTCGAAGGTGCGTCGTGAGCGTATGGGGCATATCGACTTGGCCGCACCGGTGGCGCACATCTGGTTCCTCAAGAGCCTGCCGTCGCGCATTGGCCTGTTGCTCGATAAGACCCTCAAAGAGCTGGAGCGCGTCCTCTATTTCGAGTCCTACATTGTACTCGACCCCGGTCTGACCAGTCTGGAAGAGTTCCAGGTGCTCACCGAAGAGGAGTATATCGAGGCGTTCGAGGAGTATGGCGAAGAGTTCCGCGCCGGC
The DNA here is from genome assembly GCA_027018975.1 of Mariprofundaceae bacterium. Classification (GTDB taxonomy): domain Bacteria; phylum Pseudomonadota; class Zetaproteobacteria; order Mariprofundales; family Mariprofundaceae; genus Mariprofundus. The sequence continues at coordinate 9,166 of JALUXN010000077.1, forward strand.
ATGGGTGCGGAGGCACTGCAGGAGATGCTGCGCAAGATCGATCTGGAAGAGGAGCGCCAGAGCCTGCGCGCGCAGATTGCCGCCACCAAAGCGGTCACCAAGCTGACCAAATTGACCAAGCGCCTCTCGACTGTCGAGGCGATGATCGGTTCGGGTAACCGGCCGGAGTGGATGATTCTCGATGTGATTCCGGTGTTGCCGCCGGAGATTCGTCCGCTGGTACCGCTCGACGGTGGCCGTTTTGCCACCTCCGATCTGAATGACCTCTATCGTCGCGTGATCAACCGTAATAACCGTCTGAAACGCCTGCTGGAGCTCAATGCGCCGGAGATCATCACCCGCAATGAGAAACGCATGCTGCAGGAGTCGGTCGATGCGCTGTTCGACAATGATCGCCGCAGCAAGCCGATCACCGGCAACAACCGCCGTCCGCTGAAATCACTCTCTGACGTGATCAAGGGTAAGCAGGGTCGTTTCCGTCAGAATCTGCTCGGTAAACGTGTGGACTACTCCGGCCGTTCGGTCATCGTGGTCGGCCCTGAGCTGAAACTGCATCAGTGCGGCCTGCCGAAGAAGATGGCGCTGGAGCTGTTCAAGCCGTTCATCTACAACAAGCTGGAGGCGCGTGGTCTTTCCAACACCATCAAGGCCTCCAAGAAACTGGTCGAGCAGGGCATTCCCGAAGTGTGGGATATCCTCGCTGAAGTGATTCACCAGCATCCGGTGATGCTCAACCGTGCACCGACGCTGCACCGTCTCGGCATTCAGGCGTTCGAGCCGATTCTGGTCGAGGGCAAGGCGATTCAGTTGCATCCGCTGGTCTGTACCGCCTTCAACGCCGACTTCGACGGCGACCAGATGGCCGTGCATGTGCCGCTCTCCATCGAAGCGCAGACCGAAGCGCGGGCATTGATGATGTCCACCAACAATGTGCTTTCGCCGGCGACCGGTAAACCGGTCATCGTGCCGACGCAGGATATGGTGCTGGGTATCTACTACCTCACCCGCGAACGTCCGTTCGGCAAGGGCGAGGGGATGCTCTTCTCTTCACCGGCCGAGGTGCAGCGCGCTCTCGATGCAGGTGCGGTCGATCTGCACAGCCGCATCGTCTGCCGTCTGCGCGGCGAGCGTGTGAATACCACTGTGGGTCGTGCGATTCTCTCCACTATTCTGCCGGAGGAGATGCCGATCTCGGCGATCAATCGCGAGCTGGGCAAGAAAGATACCGCCAACCTGATCGAGGAGTGCTATCGCGTCGCCGGTAACAAGGCGACGGTTCTGCTGGCCGACCGTCTGAAGGTGCTCGGTTACAACTACGCGACCAAATCCGGCGCCTCATTTGCGCTCGATGATGTGGTGATTCCCGATAGCAAAGAGGCGACTGTGGCGGCGACCGAAGCCGAGGTAGCCAAGGTGCAGCAGCAGTATGCCGACGGTCTGATTACCGCCGGCGAGCGCTACAACAAGGTGGTCGATTTGTGGACCAATACCACCGACAAAGTGGCGCGGGCGATGATGGATAACCTCTCCACCGACACCCTGACCAGCCCGGACGGTAGCAAGACCGAGGAGGCGAAGAGCTTCAATCCGGTCTATATGATGGCTGACTCCGGTGCGCGTGGTTCGGCGCAGCAGATTCGTCAGCTGGCCGGTATGCGTGGTTTGATGGCCAAGCCGGATGGCTCGATCATCGAAACGCCGATCACCGCCAACTTCCGCGAAGGATTGACCATCCTGCAATACTTCATCTCCACCCATGGTGCGCGTAAAGGTCTGGCCGATACCGCATTGAAGACGGCGAACTCCGGTTACCTGACCCGTCGTCTGGTCGATGTGGCGCAGGATGCTGTGGTGCGCATTCAGGATTGCGGTACGACTAACGGCGTGACCTTGACTGCGCTGACTGAGGGCGGCGAAGTGATTGAGCCGCTCTATGAGCGTGTGCTTGGTCGTGTGCTGCTGGAGCCGGCGCTCGATCCGATCACCGGCGAAGAGGTGGCACCGGCGGGTGCGATGGTCAACGAAGAGCTGGCCGCGAAGATCGATGAGGCTGCGATTGAGTCTGTGCGCATCCGCTCGGTGCTGACCTGTGAAGCCGAAGATGGCGTCTGCGCCAACTGCTACGGCCGTGATCTGGGTCATGGCACACCGGTAAGTATCGGAGAGACGGTTGGTGTGATTGCCGCGCAGTCGATCGGTGAGCCGGGTACACAGTTGACCATGCGTACCTTCCACGTTGGCGGTACCGCCTCCCGTTCTGCCGAGCAAGCGCATGTTGAAGCGAAGTATGCCGGCAAGGTGAGCTTCGAGTCGGCCATTACGGTGACCGATTCGCAGGGCTCCGAGATTGTCATCAACCGCCACACCGAGGCGGTGATCAAAGATGGCAAGGGCAAGGAGATGGAGCGTCATCGTATCCCGTATGGCGCGCATCTGGTGCAGAAAGATGGAGACAGCATCAAGGTGGGCGCCAAACTGGCCGAGTGGGATCCATATACCATGCCGCTGATTGCCGAGACCGATGGTCTGCTCCGCTTTGTCGATCTCGAAGAGGGGATCACCATGCGTGAGGAGTCCGATGAAGTGACCGGCCTCTCCAACCGCGTGGTCATCCAGCAGGCTGATGCGCGCAAGGATGCGCTGCGTCCGCAGCTGCAGCTGGTGGATCCGAAAGACCCCGATGGCGATCCGATTGTGCTGACGCGTACCAACACACCGGCACGCTATTTCCTCTCACCGGGCGCGATTCTCAATGTTGAGCACGCGGTCGAGGTGAAGGCGGGTGATGTGCTGGCACGCATTCCGCGCGAAGCCGGCAAGACCAAGGACATTACCGGTGGTCTGCCGCGCGTGGTCGAGCTGTTCGAGGCGCGCAAACCGAAGAATCTGGCCTTCATTGCCGGTGCCGACGGTGTGATCTCGTTCGGTAAAGATATTCGCGGTAAGCGCCGTGTCTATGTCGAGCCATCCGATGGTTCCGACAAGCTCGAGTATCAGATTCCGAAGGGGTCGCAGATCCTCGTGCAGGAGGGTGACCGCGTGCGTCGCGGCGAGCGGCTGATGGAGGGCTCTCCGGCACCGCAGGATATTCTCAAGGTGCTCGGCGTCGAGGCGCTCTCCAACTACCTGACCGATGAGATTCAGGAGGTCTATCGTCTGCAGGGTGTGAAGATCAACGATAAGCATATCGAAGTGATCGCCCGCCAGATGATGCGCAAGGTACAGATCATCGATCCGGGTCAGTCCAGCTTCGTGGCCGGCGAACAGCTGGTGCGCAAGCATGTGCTGGAGGCCAACCGTAAGCTGGAGGCGGAGGGCAAAGCGCCTGCCACCTTTGAGCCGATCCTGCTTGGTATCACCAAGTCGTCGCTGAACACCGAGTCGTTCATCTCGGCGGCCTCCTTCCAGGAGACTACCCGTGTGATCACCGAGGCGGCGCTGGCTGGCAAGACCGACTGGCTGACCGGTCTGAAAGAGAATGTGATTCTCGGACGTCTGCTGCCTGCCGGCACCGGACTGGCTGCTCGCATGGCACCCAAGCCGCAGGCCGATGAGCCGGTGGAGGAGCTGGTCGAAGCGGCACCAGCTGCCGATGTGCTCGAAGAGCTGGGCGATGTGGTCAACGATCTGCCGGCGGATGCGCCAACGGATGATGCGGCCTGATCGCCTCGATCTGATAGCAGTGTAAACCGGGAGAGGGCGGAGTGAAGACTCCGCCCTCTCTGTTTTGATGGCGCTTTTATTCTGCTATGTTGGCGGCCATGATCGATCTGCTCTGTGTGGGGCATGCCTCCTTTGATGTTGCGATGGGTGTGACGCATCACCCTTGTGACGATGAGAAGATGCGCGCCGAATCGCTGCGCCTCTCCGGCGGCGGGCCGGCGGCCAATGCAGCAGTGATGGCGGCGAAACTGGGTGGACGTGTCGGCTTTTGCGGCTATCTCGGCCACGACCTGTTCGGTGATGCGCACGCAGCTGAACTGGAGGCTGCGGGGGTTGATATTCGCTGGTTGGCGCGCGGCAGAGCGGCGACGCCGCTCTCCCAGATCCTCGCCAAGCCGGATGGTACGCGTTCGGTGGTCAACTATCGCGGTGCGTTGCAGCCATTGGCGGCGGCGTGGGTGGCGCAGCTGGAGCCATTACCGGCGGTGGTGTTGATGGATGGTCATGAGCCGCACTGTGGGCGGCAGCTGATAGCGATGGCGCAGGAAAACTGTGCAACTCGCACGGTGCTCGATGCCGGTTCACTGCATGCGGGTACGGCGCAGCTGATGGGCGCGGTCGATTATCTGGTCGCCTCGGAGCCCTTCGCGCGCCAATACTACGCGGCGACACACGGCGCTGATGCGTGTGGCACGCCGATGGATTGGCTCAAGGCATTGGCCGCGCAGAGCCGTGGCGCGGTGGTGGTGACATGCGGTGCTGGCGGACTGATCTGGTCGCGTGATGGTCAATGCGGTGAGCTGGCGGCGTTTGCGGTGGATGCGCTGGATTCCACCGGCGCCGGAGATGCGTTTCATGGTGCATTTGCACTCGGCGTGGCGCGCGGTATGGATTGGTTGCCGCTGCTCCGTTTTGCCTCCGCCTGCGGGGCACTTACCTGCTGCCAACTGGGTGCCCGTGCCGCGCAACCCGATGCGGCAATGGTTGCAGCGTTGCTGGATGATGTATGCAGCTGATTCTGGTCAGCGCCTGCCTGCTCGGTGAGCGGGTACGTTATGATGGCGGGTGCAAAAGCGTGCATGATCCGCTGCTGGAACGCTGGTTACGGGAGGGGCGCTGCCTCCCCTTCTGTCCGGAGGTTGCCGGTGGCTTGCCGGTGCCGCGGCCGCCGGCGGAGTTGCAATATGGTGATGTTGCGCGGGTGCTGCGCGGCGATGGCGTGGTGCATCGCGCGGATGGCCACTTGGTCACAAATGCTTTTTTACGCGGCGCCGAACAGGCGTTGGCCTGCTGCCGGCGGCATGGGGTGCGCATGGCTATTCTGAAGGAGCGCAGCCCCTCCTGCGCCATTCACGAGGTCTATGACGGTACATTCGCCGCGCGGCGTGTGGCTGGTATGGGGGTGACGGCGCGACTGCTGCTGCAGCATGGGGTGCAGCTGTTCAACGAAACATCACTGCAGGATGCGGCGGCCTATCTGGCACTGCTGGAGGGGAGCCGAATAGCGTGAGAGGTATGCGATGATACATGATTCGAATCCATCTTGGTCACAATTCTGGCTACAGTGGGGCGAGACGACAGTGCTCGATATTACGCTGACACACTGGCTGTTGGGCATGGCCGCGCTGTTTGTGACAGTGGTGATGCAGCGTTATCTGATCCGCTGGTTTCACGCTGCCGCCCAGCGGATGACCAGCCGAACCGAGACACCGCTGGATAATATGCTGCTCGAAGCCGCCGAGCGACCGGGGCGGATGTTGACCTATCTGCTCGGCATCTTGATTGCCGTACATCTGCTCAACCCGCCGGCGGCGGTGTTCCCCTTTGTCGCATGGCTGGATAGTGCCGGTCGAGTGGCTTCGATCATGATCGGCATCTGGTTTTTGTGGCGGTTGATTGAGGGGTTGGCGGTCTATTTCACCGTGCGCACCAAACAGACCGAGTCGCCGCTGGATGATCAGCTGGTGCCGTTTATCGCCAAGACGCTCAAACTGTTTCTGGTGATCACCGCAATCTTGATGATCGCGCAGAACATGGGCTACTCCATCTCCGGCTTGATCGCCTCGCTCGGCATCGGCGGTATCGCGATTGCGATGGCGGCCAAGGACACGATTGCCAACATCTTCGGCTCGATCATGATTTTGATCGATCGTCCCTTCACGGTTGGCGACTGGATCAAAACGGACGCCTTCGAGGGTGTGGTGGAGGAGGTCGGCTTTCGCTCTACCCGCATCCGCACCTTCGGCCGCACACTGGTCAATGTGCCGAACTCGACGCTGGCCAACATGGTGATCGACAACATCGATGCCCGCTCCGAGCGGCGGGTGAGTATGCGCATCGGGCTCACCTACGATACGACGCCCGAGCAGATGGAGAGCGCCATTGCCGGTATCGAGCAGATCCTAGCAACCCATCCGGGTGTGGATCAGAGCTATCAGCTGGTGAAGTTTGATCGCTTTGAAGACAGCGCACTGTCGATTTTCCTCTACTACTTCACGGCCAGCAAGGTGTGGGAGGAGTATTTGCAGGTGCGTCAGGAGGTGAACCTGCGCATCATGCATCTGCTCGATTCGCTGGGATTGGCGTTTGCCTTCCCCACGCAGACGCTCCATATCGCATCCGATTCCGCATCTGATTCAGCCGCATCGCATCCGTTTGCACAGGAGGTGTCGCATGAGCGATAAACCGCAAGTCGAAGCATTTACCGATGGCGCCTGTTCGGGCAACCCCGGTCCCGGTGGTTGGGGTGTGCTGTTGCGTATGGGCAGTCATGAGAAGGAGCTCTACGGCGGCGAGGCGAATACCACCAATCAGCAGATGGAGCTGCAGGCGGCGATTGAGGCGTTAAAAGCGCTCACCCGGCCATGCCGGATCACCATCTGCTCAGACTCGAAATATGTCGTGCAGGGGATGACCGAGTGGCTACCGAACTGGAAACGGCGCGGCTGGCAGACGGCGGGCAAAAAACCGGTGGCGAATCTTGCCCGCTGGCAGGAGCTGGATCGCCTGGCTGCAGCGCACGAGGTGCAGTGGCAGTGGGTGAAGGGGCATGCCGGCCATGCCGAGAATGAGCGTGCCGATGCGCTGGCGCGGCGCGGTGTGCCGCGATAACCAGCTGTGCCGAGCCATCCCCCTTGAATCAATTACCCCGTGACCCTATCTAGCGGCCTCATCGATTTTCAGTCACACCATCGATTCAAGGAGAGATTATGACAACCACCACCAAAGAGACCCACGCTTTTCAAACCGAGGTGAAGCAGCTGTTGGATCTGATGATCCACTCGCTCTACTCGAACAAAGAGATCTTTCTGCGCGAGCTGATCTCCAACGCCTCCGATGCGGCCGATAAACTGCGCTTCGAGGCGACGACTGATGACTCGCTCTTCGAGGGCGACTCCGATCTGCACGTCTATATCGAAGCGGATAAAGAGGCGCGCACCATCACCATCCGCGATAACGGTATCGGCATGAATCGCGACGAGGTGATCGACAATATCGGCACCATCGCCCGCTCCGGCACCAAGGAGTTCTTCGGCCAACTCTCCGGCGATCAGGAGAAGGATGCTCACCTGATCGGCCAGTTCGGTGTCGGCTTCTACTCCTCTTTCCTCGTCGCCGACAAAGTGACCCTCACCACCCGCCGCGCCGGTGTCGAAAAGGCGCATGGCGTGCGCTGGGAGTCCAAGGGTGATGGCGAATATGTGCTGGAAACCGTCGAAAAAGAGAGTCGCGGCACCGAGATTGTCCTGCATCTGCGCGACGATGCCGATGAGTTCCTCGAACCCTATCGCCTGAAATCGATCATCCACAAATATGCCGACCACATCCCCTTCCCGATCCGCATGCTCGGCACACCGCTGCCGGCGGCTGAGGGCGAGGAGGAGAAGCCGGCTGAGATCGAGACGGTCAACCAGGCCTCCGCACTCTGGACGCGGCCGAAATCGGAGCTCAGTGACGAGGAGTACAACAACTTCTACAAACATATCGGCCACGATTTTGAAGACCCGCTGGCGCGCCTGCATCAGAAGCTGGAGGGCAAATATGAGTACACCCTGCTGCTCTATATCCCCAAACGGGCGCCGTTCGACCTCTGGCAGGCGGAGTCCAAGCATGGCGTGAAGCTCTATGTACGCCGCGTCTTCATCATGGAGGCAAACGACGATCTGCTGCCGCGCTATCTCCGCTTTGTGCGCGGTGTGATGGACACCAACGACCTGCCGCTCAACGTATCGCGTGAGATCCTGCAGCAGAGCCCGGCGATGGATGCGATGAAGAAGGGGGCGACCAAGCGTATCCTCGGTCTGCTCGAAGAGATGGCCAAGAAAGCGGGCGAAGCGGATGAGGATGACACTATCAACACCGACTATGCCGATTTCTGGGCGCAGTTCGGTAACTGTCTGAAAGAGGGCGTGATCGAAGATTTCGCCAACCGCGAGCGCATCGCCAAGCTGCTGCGCTTCGCCTCCACCCAATCCGATGAGCAGACGGTATCGCTCGAGGATTACGTGGCACGCATGCAGGAGGGGCAGGATACGATCTACTTCATCACCGCGGAATCGCTGGCCGCGGCTAAGCACAGCCCGCATCTGGAGGTGTTCCGCAAGAAGGGGATCGAGGTGTTGCTGCTGCACGACCGCATCGACGAGTGGCTGACCAGTCACCTCACCGAGTTCGATGGCAAGAAACTGCAATCGATCGCCAAGGGCGAGCTCGATCTCTCCGGCATTGGTGCCAATGCGGAGGAGGAGAAAAAGGCGCAGGAGGAGAAGGCCAAGGCGGTGAAGCCGGCGGTGAAGAAGATCAAGGAGGCACTCGGCGATCGCGTCAAAGATGTGCGCGTCACCGACCGCCTGACTGAATCACCGGCCTGCCTGGTCTCCGATGAGTTCGACATGAGCTCGAACATGGAGCGCATCCTCAAACAGGCCGGCCAGGATGTGCCGACGGTGAAGCCGATTCTGGAGATTAACCCCGATCACGAGCTGATTCAGCGGCTGACCAAGATGCGCAA
>JALUXN010000078.1 GCA_027018975.1 Mariprofundaceae bacterium
ATTTTGATCGCCAACGGCTGGATGCAGAATCCGGTCGGCGCGGTGTTCAATCCGGAGACAATGCGCATGGAGCTGAACAGCTTCGCTGATCTCATTTTTAATCCGGTGGCGCAGGCCAAGTTTGTGCACACCGTCAGTGCCGGTTATACCGTCGGCAGTGTGTTCGTGCTGGCGATTAGCGCTTGGTATCTGTTGCGCGGCAAGCATATCGAGTTTGCCAAACGCTCATTTGCGGTGGCGGCCGGCTTCGGATTGGCGGCGATTTCATCGGCCATTATTCTCGGTGATGAGTCCGGCTATACGGTGGGTGATGTGCAGCGCGCCAAACTGGCCGCGATTGAGGCGGAGTGGGAGACGGCGCCGGCGCCGGCCAGCTTTACCCTCTTCGGTATCCCTGACCAGGAGAAGATGGAGACCGATTACGCGATTCGCATTCCTTATCTGCTTGGTCTGATCGCCACTCGTTCGGTCGATGAGCCGGTGAAGGGGCTCAAAGATATTATTGCCGACAATGAACAGCGGATCGCACGCGGTGCGTTGGCGTGGAAGGCGCTGCAACAGCTGCGGGTGGATAAGCATGATGCAGACGCGATGCAGCAGTTGAAGCAGTATCAGGATGATCTCGGTTATGGCCTGCTGCTGCATGGCTACGCGAAAAATATCGGTGCGGCGACACCTGCGGAGATCCATCAGGCCGCCCTCCACTCGGTGCCGCGTGTGGCGCCGCTCTTCTTCACCTTCCGGATGATGGTGATTTGCGGGTTCCTGTTGTTGGCGCTGTTTTTGGCGACAGCGTGGAGCGTCTATCGCAACAACTTCATGCACAAACGCTGGCTGCTCTATAGTGCGCTGTTCGCCTTGCCGCTGCCGTGGATGGCTGCAGAGCTGGGCTGGTTTGTGGCCGAATATGGGCGTCAGCCTTGGACGATCAGCGGCATTTTGCCGACCTCACTCTCGACTTCGAGCCTCACGGCCACATCGGTGCAGGCGAGCCTCGGCGCATTCGTCATTTTTTACGCGGCGCTCACTGCGGTGGAGATGTATCTGATGGTCAAATATGCGCGCAAGGGGCCGGCGGCGCTGCATGCGCATTGAGATGGATGCTTGTGTGATGAGAAGCAATGTAATAATAAGGAGATAAGCGATGTTCGATTATGAGATGTTAAAACTGATCTGGTGGCTGCTGCTCGGTGTGTTGTTGATCGGCTTTGGTGTGACCGGTGGATTCGACCTCGGTGTGGGTGCGATGCTGCGGGTGATCGGGCGCACGGATGATGATCGCAAGGTGATGATCAACTGCATTGGCCCGACTTGGGATGGCAATCAGGTGTGGTTGATTCTCGGTGCCGGCGCGGTATTTGCCGCTTGGCCTCTGGTCTATGCGAGCGCTTTTTCTGTGCTCTATCCGGCCATGCTCGCGGCGCTGTTTGCGCTCTTTTTCCGGCCGACCGGTTTTGAGTATCGCGCCAAGGTTGCCGATGCCCGCTGGCGCGCCTTCTGGGATTGGGGCTTGGTGGTTGGCGGCGCGGTGCCGGCGCTGGTGTTTGGTGTCGCCTTCGGTCTCGTGCTGGAGGGTGTGCCGTTCCACTATGATGCCGATATGCGCATTGTGATGGATGGCAGCGTGCTGGCGGCGTTGACACCGTTCGCCCTGTTCGCGGGGCTGGTGTCGCTGGTCATGTTGAGCATGCACGGGGCGGCGTTTATCAACCTGAAAGCGCGCGGCGATGTGCAGCATCAGGCGCGGCGTTGGTTGGGCAGACTATCGCTGACGCTGGTGGCGCTGTTTGCAATCGGCGGTATCTGGGTAACCCAAGGGGTGTCAGGCTATCAGCTGCTCTCCGGTGGTGATTTCAACCACGCCATGACTCCGCTGGATCAACAGGTGACGCGCGAGGTCGGCGCGTGGATGCGCAATTTCACCAAGATGCCGTGGATGTGGGCAGCACCGGCTGTCGGCTTTGCCGGCGCACTGCTGGCCGGGTTGTCGCGTGGATTGCCGCGTGTTGCATTGGTGAGCTCGGGGTTGAGCGTGGCCGGCGTGATTCTGACCGCGGGGTTCGCCGCCTTCCCGTTCATGCTGCCCTCATCGAGTGTGCCGTCACAGAGTTTGACGCTCTGGAATGCCAGCGCCAGCGAGCATTCACTGGCTTTGATGCTGATTGCGGCCTGCTTCTTTATTCCGCTGATTCTGCTCTACACCACATGGGTCTACCGCGTGCTGCGCGGCCCGGTGCGTTCAGCGGATGTGAATAAGCAGGAGTACGGCACCTATTGATGCCGGTTTGTGGTGATAAACGCGTAAAGGAGATGGAATAATGTGGTATTTTACTTGGATTCTCGGTGTATTGTTGGCCTGCGCATTCGGCGTGTTGGCGGCGGTTTGGTATGAGTTTCAGCAAGACGATTTCATTAGCCTAACGCGGGATCAGTGATGCGCAGCCGTGTGAGGTTTTGCGTTGTCGCGCGTCTTGCACCATGGAGCTCTTTGCGTAAGCGAACTCCGTTTGTTCAATAGTTGGCTCGTGAAAATATTTTCATGTCGGCTTCATGCTGAGCTCACGGGCGCACGCCAAAGTTCCTCGCGTCTGGTGCTTCCCTCCCTCCCCTCCCCGCATCAGACCACTAAGGGCTCTGTGAAAACAGGGCCTTTTTTGTGTTACTCAAGAGTTTTTTGTTTACATGCTTGTGCTGCGGTCGCTGATCTGTCATCTGCTCTTCTGTTTGCTATTTGGTGTGGATTATGACACATTGCCGCCTCCTATTTTTACCGGGTGGGATTTTCTTAATAAGAGAGGAGATGAACAGTGAGTGATGCGATTCAACAGGTCTTTGACCTTGTAAAAGAGAACGAGTGCGAATTTGTCGATGTCCGTTTTACGGATACGCGCGGCAAGTGGCAGCATGTAACATTCCCGATCGGCGAATTGAATGAGGGGTCTTTCAAAGACGGTTTTGCGTTTGACGGCTCATCGATTGCCGGTTGGTGCGATATCAATAATTCCGATATGTCGCTGATTCCTGATCCGGCCAGTGCCAATATCGATCCATTCTTTGAGGCCTCCACGCTGGTGCTGGTGGCGCAGGTGATCGATCCGTTGACTGGCAAGGATTACAACCGCTGCCCGCGTCAGGTGGCGCAGCGCGCATTGAAATATATCAATGAAGCCGGCATTGCCGACACCGCCTATTTCGGCCCTGAGCTGGAGTTCTTTGTTTTTGACGGCGTGCGTTACAGCAATGAGATGGGCTCTTGTGGTTATGAGATCGCCTCTGAAGAGGCGGCTTGGAACTCCAATGTGGAGTATGAGGGTGGCAACACCGGTCACCGTCCGGGCGTGAAGGGTGGTTATTTCCCTGTGCCGCCGGTCGATTCGCTGCATGAGATGCGCAACGATATGTCGCTGGTGATGACCGATCTCGGCATCGATATGGAGTGCCACCATCATGAGGTGGCGACTGCCGGTCAGTGCGAGCTGGCGATGCGTTTTGGTGAGCTCATCGAGCAGGCCGATAAGGCGCAGTGGTATAAATATGTGGTGCAGAACGTGGCCGATGCGCACGGCAAGACGGCGACCTTCATGCCGAAACCGATCTACAACGACAACGGTACGGCGATGCATGTGCATCAGTCGATCTGGAAAGATGGTAAAAACCTCTTCGCCGGCGACAAGTACGCCAACCTGAGCCAAGAGGCGCTCTGGTACATCGGCGGTATTATCAAACATGCCCGCGCGCTGAATGCTTTCACCAATGCTTCCACCAACTCATATAAGCGTTTGGTACCGGGTTTCGAGGCGCCGGTCATGCTGGCCTACTCGAACCGCAACCGTTCGGCGTCGATCCGTATCCCGGCGGTCAACTCCGATCCGGCGCGTCGCATTGAGGTGCGCTTCCCGGACTCCTCCGGCAACCCGTACCTCGCTTTCACTGCCATGCTGATGGCTGGTCTGGACGGTATCGCCAACAAGATCGATCCGGGTGACGCGGCGGATAAGAATCTTTACGAGCTGCCACCGGAAGAGGAGGCGAAGATTCCGACCGTCTGCAGCAGCCTCGATCAGGCACTGGAGGCACTCGACGCCGATCGCGACTTCCTCAAAGTCGGTAACGTGATGGATGACGACATGATCGACGCCTACATCGCGCTGAAGATGGAAGAGGTGAACGAGCTGCGTATGCGTCCGCATCCGATTGAGTTGCAGATGTACTACTCCTGCTAACTGCTGAAATGTAAACGGTATTTTATTGTTTTGCATGAAAACGGTCGTCCAGATGGGCGGCCGTTTTTCTGTTTCGGCTGTGTGGCTGATAAAAAACTTGCGCTTTGTGATTGTTGCGTCATTATTTTGACTTCATGAATGGAGGGGTTGTTCTGAATCTGCAGCCTCGCTGATGAGAGGTCTCTCAAGTTCTGTCTGAGAAAGTGATATGTGATAGACCTGTCGTTCATCAAGGGAGAAGCGTGACGTGAAGCAGTCTGCATTTATTCTGCTGGTGGAAGATAACGATGATTTGCGCGTCAGTTTGCAGGAAGCGCTGGAGGGCGACGGTTTTCATGTGACCAGTGCGGCCAACGCGATGCGCGCGCGCGAGGCGACGGAGCTGGGGCGCTTTGATGTGGCGATTCTCGATGTGCGGTTGCCTGATGGAAACGGCTTGGAACTGATGCGCGCGTTTCGCGACAATGATCCTGATATGGGGATTATCATTATGACCGGCTATGCCGAGATCGATACGGCCGTGGATGCGGTGCGTCTCGGCGCGAATGATTTTCTCAAAAAACCCTTTGATCTGGATGAGATGTTGGTGCGTGTTAATGAGCTGGTCAAAACGCATGCGCTGAAAAAGGATAATCTCTCTTTGCGTGCCCAGCTGCGTCAACAGGAGGCCCCCGGCCTGATTGGTCACTGCCCGGCCATTAAAAAACTGCAGGATACGATCCAGCTGCTCTCCAACTCCGATAGTACAGTGCTGATTTCCGGTGAATCCGGCTGCGGTAAAGAGGTTCTGGCCAAGGCGCTGCATCAGGCTGGCACCCGTTCCGGCAAGCCGCTGGTCTCGATTAACTGCGGCGCTATCCCTGAAGAGCTGCTCGAGTCAGAGCTGTTTGGTCATGTGAAAGGGGCATTCACCGGCGCGATCAAGGCGCGCCCGGGGCGTTTCGAGGTGGCCAACGGCGGGACGATTTTCCTCGATGAGATTGGCGATATGAGTCCGAAGCTGCAGGTAAAACTCTTGCGCGTCTTGCAGGAACGCTGTTTTGAGCCGGTGGGGGGGCAGCAGAGTATCCATGTCGATGTGCGGGTGATTGCCGCGACCCATCGAGATCTGGAAGAGGAGATTGCAGCCGGGCGCTTCCGTGAAGATCTCTACTATCGTCTCAATGTGATTCCGTTGCATATTCCACCGCTGCGCGAGCGTGGCGAAGATATTTTGCTGTTGGCCGATCACTTTATGACTCGCTTCAATAAAATGAAGAGCGCCCGTATCACCGGGATTTCCGAAGATGCCCGGCGTGCGATGCTTCACTATACGTGGCCCGGCAATGTGCGTGAGCTGCAGAACTTGATTGAACGGGTGGCTACGTTGAAACGCGAAGGGGTGATGATGCTTGAGGATCTGCCGTCGCGGATGATCAGTGAAAAAGATCGTTTGCTGCAGAGCTTTCAGATGGATGTCGACCATGCGACGACGATTGATCTAAAAGCGACAGTGGATGAGTTTGAGAGCCATCTGATACTCTCAGCGTTGCAGCGCTTTGATTGGAATAAAAATCGTGCTGCCAATTTTTTGGCAATGAATCGCACCACGCTGGTGGAGAAAATCAAAAAGAAGGGGCTGCAACCGACCGAGTAACTGCATGTTGTGGTTCAGGGCAGTCGCATGAACACCGCTCATTCCCGAGGGGTATATCGGGCATCTGTGAAGCGATGGCTCCCCGCTTGAGCTACCCGGAGATGATGTGATCGTGTTGTCTAAAGGAGTGCGAACAACGTTCATGCAATGGCTCCGCTGGTTTTCGGCATGAATCTTGCGCAGGGCAGCTCTATGCAACTGTTGATGCGATGCTATCTACTCCGAATGATCCGTTACACCGCTATATTGTCGCTGCTGCTGGTCGTGGTGCCGTTGCAGTCGTGGGGCAGCGCCGAGCAGGCGATTCAGGCTGCGCGCAGCTATCTGCATAACGGGAATCCGGAACAGGCGGTGAAAACCGCCCGATTGACGTTGCGGCGTGGCCATCTGTTTATTGACGATCGCTACACGCTGCTGGCGATTGTCGCCAAGGCTGAGATTCTGCGCGCCACCACGCAGCATTTTGAACGGGTGGATGACGCGATTCAGGCGATCGATGCGCTGCTCAAGGAGTTTCCTGATCGTCAAGAGGCGGCGGAATTCCGTTGGCAGCGGGCATGGTTGTGGTGGAAGAGTGGAAAGCGCAAACAGGCGATCACGGCGGCACGTGATATCATCGCTCAGGATCAGCAGCCGGAAAACCTGCGCCGTGCTTGGCTGCTGCTGGCTAAGATTCATATCAGTATGAATAAATTTTCCTATGCGCGGAGTGATCTGCTGCAGTACGGTCTGCAAGTGCGCTCGAGGAGCCATGCACAGGCTGTGGGGATGGCGTGGATGGCGCTGGTGGATCGTGGTGAGCATCGTGACAAGGTGGCATTGAAGAGTTTGCGCGCTGTGGATCGGGTTTGGCCGGATGTGGTGCGTCTTGAGCCGCAGATTTTTGCTGCTTATATCGAGTTGCTTGATCGCAGTGGCGATCAGGCGGCGACGCTGAAACTGGCCGATGAGTTTATGCAGCACTATATCGACACCCCCTATACGGCTCGTATCCGTTTGATGCGTGCGGATATTCATGCTATGGATGAGGCTACAGCCGACGCGGCGATCGAGGAGTATGGTATCTTGGCCGAGAAGGAAGCGGAGACGGTAATCGGCCGCAAAGCCTTTATGCGCAAGTTGATGTTGCAGTTTCGCCATGAGCAGGAGCGCAAGGTGCTGTTGCCGGCAATGGTGGCGTTGAAAAAGATCGCTGATGAAAATCAGTTGTCGTTGATCGAAGATGAAGCGATGCTCGATCTGGCGCGTCTCTGGGTGCGGGTGTTGAAGAGCAGTATGGCCAAGGCCGGGGCGAAGGCTGGAGGCAATAAGGTTGGGGTTCAGGGCGGCAGGCAGAGCGTCCAGACTAGGGGTCAACAGGGCGCTCAACAACGGGTCGTCAAAAAATCGACACTGTCGCAGCCGGTGCTGCAGTCGATGCATTATCCGGCGCTGCAAGCCTATTCCCGCGCTGCTCTTTCTGTGGATGGCAAGATTGCGACGGCAGCCAAGCAGGAGGGCACGGCGTGGATGAAAGCGCGCCTGCTGCAGTTGCTGGATGCACAGCAGTGGCTGGGTGTGGTGAGCATCTGGCGGCAATATCCGCAGCTGCATCCATCGGGTCTGCAGTCTGAAGAGTTGCAGATGGGAGTGGCGCATGCCATGCGGATGCTGATGCTATTTGATGGTGCGGAAGCGTTGCTGAAGCCGTTGTATGCGCGCAATCGGCATAGTGTGCGCGGCGAGCGGGTGATGTTGGAACTGGCGCATCTGTGGCTTGATCGTCATGATTCTGACGGTGTGAAAAAGGTGACGCGCTGGCTGAATCGGCATGAGTTCAGTATCTACCGGCCGGAGCTGCTGCTGGTGGTGGCGCGCATGCATAGTGTGCAGCAGCAGCCGGAGTTGGCGCGCCGGGCATTGAAGGCGGTACAACCTGCTGATTTAACAGATGCTTCTAAACTGCATTATTGGCAGACGCGCGCTGAGGTGTTTGAGTCGCTCTCCGCATGGTATCAGGCAGCGCGCAGCTGGGGGCAGTATCGCAAACTGCCGGCCGCAGATGAGGTGATGGGGTTGGCGCGTCAGGCCGATGATCTGTTTGCTGCGCAGGAGTATGCAGCGGCTTTGAAACTCTACCGGCAATTTTCTGACGATAAGCGCGATGCCGGATGGCGTTACCACACGGCGATTTGTCAGCTGCATACCGGTGCGGTGAAGCAGGCGCAGGCGGCCTTGCAGCAGCTGGCGGCGGATGCGCAGGCGGGGCGCTTTGCGACATTGGCCAAGTTGGCGCTGGCAGACCAGCAGGCAGAATCACTATTGGGGGCACAACCATGAGTTTGTCGAGGGTGCACTTGATCGGTTTTCCGGATCGAGAGGAATCCAATATACGGGTACAGTTGGGCGGTGTGTTGCCAGAGACGGCGATTGAGTCGTTGCCCTTGGATTGTCACGACGTCGATGTTCGCAGTGATGAGCTGATTTTTATCTGGGATTCTGTGACCTCGCCATCGATTGTACGACGCCTGTTTGAGGCGGAGCCACAAGCCAATATTGTGATTTTGACCGATCATGGGCAGGCGGATCGTGCCGAGGATTTGATGCATCTCGGGGTGATCGATTATCGTCTGTTGCCGCTGCCCGATGAGGTATTGGAGATCTATGTTCGCAAGAGCGGCCACCAAATTGCACTGACGCAGCAGGCCAAGGCGCAGCAGCCGAAGGCGCAGGAGAATCAGTCGCTGTTTGTCACTGAAGATGTGGAGACGCGGCGGTTGTTGGATCGGGTGGCGCTGGTGGCCCCGAGTCAGGCGTCGGTGCTGGTAGTTGGTGAGTCGGGCACGGGTAAGGAGCGGTTGTCCCGCTATGTGCATGCCTGTTCAAATCGCAGTGCGGAGAATTTTATCGCCATCAACTGTGCGGCGATTCCGGAGGGAGTGCTGGAGGCGGAACTGTTCGGGCATGAGAAGGGGGCGTTTACCGGCGCGACGTCGGCGCGACCGGGCAAGTTCGAGCTGGCGCACGGTGGAACGCTGCTGCTCGATGAGATTACAGAGATGCCGGTACACCTGCAGGCGAAGCTGCTGCGTGTGTTGCAGGAGGGCGAGGTGGATCGGTTGGGCGGGCGCAAGCCGGTCAAGATTGATGTGCGGGTCATTGCCACCAGTAACCGCGATATTGCGCAGGCCGTGCAGGAGGGGCAATTTCGTCAGGATCTCTACTATCGCCTGAATGTGGTGACGATTCAGCTGCCGCCGCTGCGCCAGCGCAAACGTGATATTGTGCCGTTGTCCCACCATTTTTTGCAGCGTTTCTCCGAGATGTATGCGCGACCGGCGCCGGAGATTACGGCCGATGCGATTGCCCAGATGGAGCGTTATGCGTGGCCGGGCAATGCACGCGAGCTGGAGAACTGTATGCATCGCGCCTTTTTGATGGCGGTGGACGATGCGATTCGCCCGGAGCATCTGTGTCTGGATGCTGCAGCGCTGGCAGCACCTGCTGCCGATGCGGGGGTATCGGGTCTGGAGGCGGGGGTGTCGATCCGTGATATGGAGCGAACGTTGATTGAGAAGACACTGAAACATGTGCAGGGCAACCGCACTGAGGCGGCGCAGCTGCTCGGAATCAGTATCCGAACCCTGCGCAATAAGCTGCACACATATGAATCTGGCATGACAGTTGCTTAAGAACGTGTAAGGGCTGTTTCCCGGCTGGTTGAAGCTGAAACCAGTGAACGATTTAGCCCGATCATTCACCATGGTTGAGGAGGTGTGGGATGATTGACATGTTCAATGCTGGTTTTCATCGACTCGCGTCGGCACTGGTTGCCCGAGAGAAGATGCAGCATGTGATCACCAGCAACATTGCCAACGCCGATACGCCGAATTATCAGGCGGATCAGCGCACATTTGAAAGTTTTCTTCAGGCGCATAGCGATGGTATTCAGGCGCACGCCGCAGTGACCAATTCCAAACATTTTTCCGATTTCAGCAGCGAAGGCTCCGTGAGCCGGAGCGATATTTTCCACCATCATCAGGCGCGCCGGATGGATGGCAATAATGTCGATCTGCAGCAGGAGATGGCGCGCTTGAGTGAGAATCAGTTGATGCACGAACTCTCCATGCAGCTGTTGAAGACCCGAATGAATGGATTAAAGAGCGCAATCAGGGAAGGTAAATAATCATGGCCAATGATCTGTTAACGTCGATGCATATCAGCGCTGCCGGCATGACAGCGCAACGTACCCGAATGGATGTGGTGGCAGAAAATATTGCCAATGCGGAATCCACCCATACCGCTGAAGGCGGCCCGTACCGCAGGCGCCAAGTGGTGTTTCAGACGGTCAACCAACGCCAGAAGTTCTCCAATATTTTTCAGAGCAGCTTTCAAAATGGTCGCCACGATTCAGTGCGCGCAGCCTTTATCGCCGAGGATAAGCGCCCATTCCGTGAGGTGTATGATCCTGCGCATCCCGATGCTGATGCGCGCGGCATTGTGAAAATGCCGAATGTCAATCCGGTGGAGGAGATGGTCGATATGAATGCCGCTGCGCGGAGTTTTGAGGCCAATGTAACCACCATGCAGGCATCCAAACGGATGTTTTTGAAATCACTCGAACTGTTACGATAGGAGACAAACGATGAATATTCAGGGATACGGGCCATCCATTTCCGGCATTAAAACAGCACAGCCGATGCAGTCGGAACAGAGCGCATCGGCACAGGGTGGCAACTTCGCGTCACTACTCAAAGCCTACACAGAACAGGTGAATCACGATGTGAAGACAGCGGCCAAGTCGGCCGAAGATCTCGCAGTCGGCAAATCATCCAAAAGTACCGCGGAGACGCTGCTCGCAGTTCAGCAGGCATCACTCTCATTTCAGCTGATGCTCGGCGTGCGTAATAAGCTGGTGGATGCTTATCATCAGATCAGCAGGATGCAGGCGTAGTCACGCTTTCACTAGATTGATTTCGAAACCGATACAACACCGAGGTAACCGACTATGGCCGATGCATTGACCCCCCACCAGCCAGCCAATATGAATCCCGCCACCATCGAAGCGACGGCACAGCCGGGCGGTACGCCGAATGCGCCTGCCGGCGCCACCATTCAGGTGCCGCAGATGTTGATGAAATATCGGCGGGTGATGCTCTTTGCAGCCGCCAGTTTGATGTTTGCCGGCTTTATCGGACTGGTGTTGTGGTCTTCGGAAAAGCCTTATCAGGCGGTCTATGCCGGTATGGCGGAGAAGGATGCCGCTGCGGTGGTCGATCTGTTGCAGAAAGAGCATATCCCGTATCGACTGGCCGGCTCCGGTACCGTGATGGTGCCACAGGATCAGGTCTATAAGGTGCGCTTGAAGCTGGCGGGTCAGGGCGTGGCGCCGACCGGGAGTACGGGTTTTGAGATTTTTGATAAGAGCAATGAGTTTGGTCTGAGTGATTTTACCCGTAAGGTGAATCTGCAGCGCGCCATGCAGGGTGAGCTGGCGCGCACCATCGAGGTGATGCCGCAGGTGGCGGCGGCGCGGGTGCATTTGGTGATGGCCAAGGAGTCCGCCTTTGCCGAGCGCGACCGTAAGGCGACGGCATCGGTGATGCTGCAGTTGACCGGCGGGCAGAAGTTGCCGAAAAAATCGGTGTTGGCGATTCAGAATCTGGTTGCTGCGAGCGTGCCGGAGTTGGATGCCAATGATGTGACGGTGGTGGACTCTGCCGGCACACTGCTCTCCAGCAATGAGAAAGAGGCGCCGATGTCGGAAGGGCAGACAATGCAGGAGTATCAGGCACGTTTGGAGCAGCGTCTGGAGCAGCGTTTGACTGGCATGTTGGAGCAGGTGGTCGGCGTGGGGCAGGCTGTGGTGCGGGTGAGTGCCGATATCGATCGCCAGTTTATCGAGCAGGATAATACCCGCTACAATCCGGATGAGCAGGTGTTGCGCAGTCGTAAAACACTGCTTGAGGAGCATAATTCCAAGGGCGCGGCAGCGGTCGGGGTGCCGGGGCTGGCCTCCAATGCGCCGGGCGCGAACGGTATCGCGGCGGATGGTTCACGGGTCACGCCGACGCAGCCGGAGGATCGTGCTAAACGGCAAGAGGATTTGAATAACTACGAGATCAGCAATACCCATGAACATCGGGTGGTGCCGTTTGGCGGCATCAAGAAACTCTCCGTGGCGGCGATTGTCGGCGGTCACTACAAGAAGGATAAAGATGGTAATCAGCAGTTCGAGCCGTTGAGTAAAAAGGAGCTGGCCAATATCCAGCAGCTGTTGCAGGGGGCGATGGGTTACAACGAGGACCGTGGCGATAGCTTGAGTGTGAAGAGTATGCCGCTGGTGGATATCTCCAGCACTGCCGACCGCGATGCGTTGAGTGCGGCGGAGAACCGGATCTTCTATATGGAGATTGCCCGTTACAGTCTGGCCGCATTGGCGCTCTTCCTGCTGGCATGGTTCGTGTTGCGGCCGCTGGCGGGGCGTATCAAGGCTTCAGCCGAGCAGGAGGCGGCCAATCAGTCCGGCGTGGCGGGCGCGTTGACGGATGAGGCGATCAATCGTCTGGAGCATCTCGAACAGGTGAAATATAACATTCAAAACGAGCCGGATCGCGCCAGCAAAGTATTGCGTGAGTGGATGGATCCGGTATGAAGTCCAAACGACAACTGACAGGTGAGGATAAGGCGGCCATTCTGCTCTTCGCCCTCGGGCCGGAGGCATCTGCTCCGTTGGTGCGAGATCTCGATGATCAGACATTGACCCGGCTCGGCCGGCGCATGGCCGAGCTGGGTAAGGTGAGTACCGATCTGCTCAATTCGGTGGTGGATGAGTATCTTGAGCTGCATCGCTCGGAGGATCCCCTGCTGCGTTCAACGAAAAAGGATGTGGTGTCGCTGTTCAGATATGCGGTTGAGCAGGATCGTGCGGAGCGCCTGCTGGATGCACTGGATGCGCCGAAGACACTGAGTATCTGGGAGAAATTATCTCGCCTGAAACCGGAGATGATCGCCAATTCCATCCAATCGGAGCATCCGCAGACGGTGGCGCTGATTCTCGGCAATATCGATAGTGGCGTGGCCAGCCGCGTCATTGCCTTGCTGCCGGAGGATATGCAGCTGTCGGTGGTGATGCGGATGTCCAAGATCGAGTCGGTGCCGCGCGAGCTGGTGCAGGATATTGAAGAGACGTTGGAAAAAGAGCTGGCCGGCATGCAGGGTGAATCGGGTATCAGTTTTGACGGTATGGTCAGCGTGGTCGATATTCTCAAGGGGCTGGAGAAAGAGGTGGCGCGACCGATTCTCGATCAGCTGCGCGATAAAGATGAGGAGCTGTTCACGCAGGTAGATCGGTTGCTGCTGGTCTTTGAAGATCTCAAGGAGCTCTCCGATCGCGATATTCAGACGATTCTCAAACATATCTCCTCCGATGATCTGGTGAAATCCTTGAAGGGTGCCTCCGATGTGGTTGCGGAGCGCTTCTTCAGCAATATGTCGCAGCGGGCGGCGGAGATTATGCGCGAAGATATGGAAGTGATGGGGCCGATGAAGCTGGCGGATGTGGAAGAGGCGCAGCAGACGGTGTTGAAGACGATCCGTAAATTGGATGACGATGGTGCCATTACATTGAGTAGTTCCGATGATATGGTCTGATCGTGAGTAGTCTGAAGCCGCTTTCATTTCCGCAGGATGCTTCGCTGGAGCCGCAGACGGCGGGCGCTTTTCCTTATGCCGATCAGGCGCCGCAACCGACGCAGCCTGACCGCATGGCGCAGTTGGAGGCGATGCTCAAAGAGGTGCAGGGTCGGGCGGAGATTGTCGAAAAAGAGGCCTATGACAAGGCCTATCTGGCCGGTGAGAAGGCGGGCATGGCGCTGGGTAAAAAGCGCGGTGATCAGATTCTCGACGATCTGGAGCATGCCTTGCAGGGGACGACCCGGATGCTCGCGGCGATCAAGCAGGCATTTTCGGACGCTGCCCTGGATGTGGGGCAATATATTGCCGAACAGATCATCGCCGAACAGTTGCGGGCGGATCGTGGCACGCTGTTGAAAATCGCCGAGCAGGCGGGGGCGCAGTTGCCGGAACTGGCTGATTTGCGTGTTGCTGTATCACCGGAAGAGTTCAAGGAGTTTAAACAGATGCTGGATGAGGAGCGTTCATCGCTGTTGTTGGTGTGTGATGCGAGCGTGGCCGAAGGCAGTTGTCGGGTGATCTCATCCCAGCAGGATATTCTCATCGATCCGGTGGCAGCTGTGCAGCGTGCGGTCGATCAACTGCGCAGCACACTGCAGCAATCTGCGCCGCATGATGAGTGATCCGGCCGATCCAACCGCTTCCCCGCTGCAAAATCACCCGTTGTGGGATGCCGGCGCGCGTCAACAATGGTTGCAGGGCGAGCACTTTCAACAGCTGTTTCCGGTGCGTGGCAAGGTGCACAAGGTGCTCGGTCCGATGCTGGAGGCGACGGGGCTGAAATCGAGCATCGGCCATGCCTGCCGGATCAGTTGTCAGGGTGGCCATGAGATTGAGGCGGAGGTGGTCGGCTTTCGCGGTGACTATTCGTTGTTGATGCCGGTCGGTAGTACGCGTGGCATTGCACCGGGTGACCCGATCACGCCCGGTACGAGTATGCCCTCCATTCAGGTCGGCTCCCATCTGCTCGGGCGGGTGCTCAATGGTTTGGGTGAGCCGATGGATGAGCAGCCGATCAGCCGGACGGGGCGGCACTATCCACTGCATGGTAAGCGCATCAATCCCTTCAGTCGTCATATTATTGACGATCGGATGCGACTCGGGGTGCGGGTGATGGATGCCTGTATTCCGATGGGCTGGGGTCAGCGGATGGGCCTGTTTGCCGGCGCTGGAGTAGGCAAGAGTAGTCTGCTGGGCATGCTGGCGCGCAATTCGGATGCCGATGTGAATGTGATTGCGTTGGTCGGTGAGCGTGGCCGCGAGGTGCGGGAGTTTCTTGATCTCTCCCTTGGTGCAGAGGCGTTGCAGCACAGTGTGGTGGTGGTGGCGACTTCGGATATGCCGCCGGTATTGCGCATTCGCACGGCACATATGGCCACCGCGATTGCCGAGGCCTTTCGCGCCGAGGGGAAGAAGGTGTTGCTGATGATGGATAGCTTGACCCGTGTGGCACATGCGCAACGCGAAATCGGACTGATGCTCGGCGAGCCGCCGGCCAGTAAAGGGTACACGCCCTCCTGTTTTTCCATTATTGCGGAGCTGTTGGAGCGCTCCGGGCCGGGGGAGGCGGGTAGCGGTGATATCAGCGCGCTCTATACGGTGTTGGTTGAGGGAGATGATATTCAGGCCGATCCGGTGGCTGATGCGGCGATGTCGGTGCTTGATGGTCATGTGATTATGGATCGCACACTGGCTGAGCAGGGGCACTATCCGGCGATCAGTGTGCTGCGCAGTGTCAGCCGGCTCGATACCCAGCTGCTCTCCGATGAGCTGCTGCAGGCGGTGCGTCTGTTCCGCAAGAAGGTTGCGATGTATGAGCGCATGGAGGATATGATCTCCATCGGTGCTTATGAGAAGGGGAGTAATCCGGAGCTCGATCAGGTGATCGCATTGATGCCGGAGATTCGGGAGTTTTTGCAGCAGAAACCGGATGAGTTCAGCAGCAATGAGGAATCGGCACAGCGATTGCTAGAGTTGGTCAGTAGGCTATCCTACGAGGAGAATTTGCATGAAGCTCAGAACATCGCAAATCTTGGCACAGCTCAGTGAGCAGGATCGCAACAAAGCCGAGGCGGAGCTGGCCGAGATTCAGGGGCGAAAAATCCGCTTGCTGGAGCTGAGAGAGCAATCCTTGCAACGCATTCAGAGTCTGCATGTGCAGCGTAACGAGACCATTGCCCGCCCGCATGCGGCCAGTTTGTTGCAGGCATTTGAACTCTCGCTGCGTGAGCAACAGACGATGTTGGCGGCGATTGCGCAGCATCTGGAAGAGGTCGAAGCGGATAAACAGCGGGTATTGGTGCTGTTTGCCGAGGCGTACCGTACACAACACACCTATGAAGAGATGCACCAGCAACGTAAACGACAGCTGCGTCGCAGGGAAGAGCAGCAGCAGCAGCGTCAAATGGATGACATGATCGCTGCGCGCAAAGTGGTGGGGCGTTCCTGAGATGAAACGATTATACGCAACGCTGCTCTTTGCGGCGATCGCACTGCTACTCTCTGCGAAAGTCACGCTGAATATCTGGTTGCCTCTGCCCGCCGGCGAGTCGGGCAGTCAGGTGGCAGCGGCGACCAGCGCGGTTCGTTCTGTTGTCCATGTCCGTCCTGTTTCTGTTAATCAACACGCCAAGCAAACACATGTCGCGCCGGAGCCGGAACAGTCCGGCGGGACTGCCCCTGCCGAGATTGCATCTGCTCCACGGCAGGCGGCATCGCCTTCGTTGCCCGAGCATCTGCCCGCTGCGCTGCCGAGTGCGACACTCTCTGTCCGTTTTTCAGTCGATGAGCTGGCCAAATTGCCGCTGGCCAAACTGGCAGCCTATCTGATTCCCGCCGCCAATGCCGAAGCAAACAGTGCTGAGCAGGCGATCATTGAGGATAAGACCTTGGCTTCACTGCGTCAGTATCGGAATCAGCTGGATGCGCGCGCGGCGGAGCTGGATAAACAGGAGGCAAGCCTGAAAGCAGCTGAAGAGCAGTTGAAACAGCGCATCACTGAGCTGGAACAGCTGGAGGCGAGTATTCAGCAGCGGTTGCAGGATGAGGCGAAGATCAAGAGCAAGAAGATCAAGCGGCTGACTGCAGTCTATCAGGGCATGAAGCCAGATAAGGCAGCGCCGGTGATTGCGCAGATGGAGCTGGCAACGGTGGTGAAGATTTTCCTGCAGATGGATGAGAAGAAGGTGGGCAAGATCCTCTCCTACTTGCCGCCGGATAAGGCGGTTCGGATCAGCCAGGCGATGACCCGTCAGATCAGTACGGTGAAGTAGATGTTGACCACATTGAAACAGCTGTGGCAGCAAGCGGTGGAGAGCAAGCCGCGTAAGGCGCCGCACGATTTGGCACTGGCCGTGGCGGGGTTGATGGTGGAGGTGATGCGCATGGATGGTCACCTTCACGAAGCCGAGCGTGCCACGATCATCGGTGCACTGCAGGCGCGTTTTGACCTCGACGCGGAGGAGGTGGAGCAGCTGATTGCGCGGGCAAGCTCCAAGGTGGAGCTGGCGCTCGATATGCATCAGTTTACGTCGGTGGTGGTGAAGGGTTTTTCGACCGAAGAACGGGTGGCGATATTGGCTGAGCTGTGGGCTGTGGCTCAAGCGGATGGCCATGTGGATCCCTATGAAGAGCAGCTCATTCGCCGTGCTGCCGAACTGCTCGGCTTACACCATACACAATTCATCGAGGCGAAGATTCAGGCGGGTATTTGATATAGGCTGACACAATCCGCGTCCGCTGGTGGATTTTTTGAGGAGAAACTCTAGATTGCCGCGAAATTTTGCGGTGATGTTGTGAGTGCTCGCTATCTATGCGATCCATCAGGCAATCGTTATTGCAATCAAAACAAATAGTAACTCTTGAGTAACAAAATGGTGAGGCTACCATTTTGTTACTCAATCGTTGGGTGTTTGCAACGCGACTTGAGTCGCTATTCAGCTACGTGCTGGAACTATTCAGATCGCCCATGGATTGTTCGATAGCAAGGCGAACACGCGCAGTGTGCTGCTGCACATGAGCATGTTCAACGCAGCTAGCGGGCAAACCGTAGGATGAGCTGAATAGTTACAACAAATAAAAATAATCGATATGAGATGCAGGGCGGCTGGCGTTGTCGGCGGCTTCTTGATTTGCGGAGAGAGTGATGATTCAAACAGATGTGAAAGAGCTTGGCCCACAGGAATACCTGGTGACGGTCACCGTGGCACAGAGTGAGTATGACCGGATTTATGGTGAGAAGCTGAAGAGGCTCTCGACACAGGTGAAGATGCCTGGTTTTCGGCCGGGGAAGACGCCGGTT
>JALUXN010000079.1 GCA_027018975.1 Mariprofundaceae bacterium
GAGTTTTTCGACAAGGCGTTTGTGCATATGCATGTGCCGGAGGGGGCGGTGCCCAAGGATGGGCCGAGTGCCGGCATTGCCATGGCTACAGCGCTGCTCTCACTGGCGCTCAATCGCGCACCGGCACGGCTGGCGATGACGGGTGAATTGACACTGGCCGGTGACGTGTTGCCGATCGGCGGTGAACGTGAGAAGCTGCTCGCCGCCAAACGGCTCGGCATCGATGCGGTGATTCTGCCGGCAGGCAATGCAGTCGATGTGGAAGAGTTGCCGGCGAGCGTGTGTGACGGACTGACCATACACTACGCCAAAGAGTTCAAGGATGTGGCGCGGCTGATGTTCGATATTCGCATGAAAAAAGGGGCGTAAGATGAAAGGTATTATTTTGGCCGGCGGTAGCGGCACACGGCTGCACCCACTGACGCTGGCGGTGAGCAAGCAGCTGATGCCGGTCTATGACAAGCCGATGATCTACTACCCGCTCTCTACCCTGATGCTGGCCGGTATCCGCGAGGTTCTGCTGATTTCGACGCCGCACGACCTGCCGCTGTTTGAGCGTCTGCTGGGCGATGGCAGCCAGTGGGGGATCGAGATCCGCTACGCCGAGCAGCCCGAGCCGAAGGGGCTGCCGCAAGCCTTTACGATTGGCGAAACGTTCCTCGATGGCGAGGGGTGCGCGCTGATTCTCGGTGATAACATTTTCTATGGGCAGGGGATGGTCAAACAGCTGCGCGCGGCAGCGGCACGGACAGATGGCAGCACAGTGTTCGCCTACCGCGTGCACGATCCAGAGCGGTACGGTGTGGTTGCGTTCGATGCCGACGGATGCGCGCGTTCGATCGAAGAGAAGCCGGCCAAGCCCAAATCGAGCTACGCCATCACCGGCCTCTATTTTTATGACCAACATGTGGTCGAAATTGCCCGCAATCTCACCCCATCGGCACGCGGTGAATATGAGATCACCGACGTCATCCGCGACTATCTGGCGCGCGGCAATCTGCGTGTCGAAAAACTGGGTCGCGGCGCCGCCTGGCTCGATACCGGCACGCACGAATCACTGATGGACGCCTCCCGCTACGTCGAAGTGATCGAGAAACGCCAAGGACTGCGCATCGCTTGCCCGGAAGAGATCGCCTGGGAGCTGGGCTACATCGATGACGCGCAGCTGATGGCGCTGGGCAAAGCGATCGCCAAAAACAGCTACGGCCAATACCTCATGCGCCGCGTCAGTGAGGGCGAGTAAAGAGAAAAACTGCCGCGGAGCGAGCTGAGTTATTGCCTGTTTTTATGCGCTGGCGATCAACGCATCGAGAAAATCGATACAGGCCTGCAGCTGTTCGCGCGCATCGCGATTTTGATTGAGCAGGATGAGATTGCCGTCGGGTGTCAGGCGGAAGCGGTTGGGCTCCTGCTGTACGCGCATCAGCAACGCGGCGGGATCGATGCGTGACTGTTCGGTGAAGTGCAGCCGCAGACCATCCTGCCCCGCCTGGATCGAGGCGAGGCGGAGCGACTGGGCGCGCCAGCGGATGCGCTGCTGTTCGAGGCAGTAGCGCGCCTCCGCCGGCATGCGGCCGAAGCGGTCGATCATCTCCTCGAAGAGCAGCGTGATCTGGCTGTCATCCTCGGCGCGGGAGATGCGGCGATAACAGTTCAGCCGCTCGCCCGACTGCGGGATATAGTCGGGCGGCAGGATAGTGTTCAGTCCGAGATCGACCTCCACCGGCTCACTCGCCGCCACCGGTTCACCCTTCGCCTCGGCCACGGCGGCAGCCAGCATCTCCATATACATATCCAGCCCGATCTCTTCGATACGGCCGCTCTGCTCGGCACCGAGCAAATTACCGGCACCGCGAATCTCCATATCCTGCCGCGCCAGCAGGAAGCCGGCGCCCAGCTCACTATGCTCGGCAATCGCCTGTAAGCGTTCACGCGCGTCGGAAGTCATGGCGCGCGGATCGGGAGTGAAGAGGTAAGCGTAGGCCTGCCGGTGGCTGCGCCCGACGCGGCCGCGAATCTGGTGCAGTTGCGACAGCCCCAGCAGATCGGCGCGTTCAACGATGAGCGTATTGGCGTTGGGCACATCCAGCCCCGATTCGACAATCGTCGTGCAGACCAGGATATGCAGCCGCCCCTCATAAAACGCCAGCATCTGCCGATCCAGCTCCGCCGGCGTCATCTGGCCGTGGGCGATGCCGATCGTCGCCTCCGGCAAGTCCTCCTGCAGGCGCGCGGCGATGCGGCTGATACTCTTCACATGGTTGTGCAGATAATAGACCTGCCCGCCACGGTAGAGTTCGCGGCGGATCGCTTCGGCGGCGAGATGGCGATCGAAGCTGGAGACCATGGTGCGGATCGCCTCGCGCTCGGCCGGCGGCGTGCTGATAATCGAGACGGTGCGCAGGCCGGAGAGGGTCTGATGCAGAGTGCGCGGAATCGGCGTGGCGGTGAGCGTCAACAGATCGACGCTGTGGTGCAGCGACTTCAGCTTCTGCTTGTGTTTGACGCCGAAGCGCTGCTCCTCATCGACAATCACCAGCCCGAGATCGGCGAACTGGAACTGCTCGGAGAGCAGGCGATGGGTGCCGATGATGATGCGGATCGCGCCATTGGCCAGCTCGCGGCTGATGCGATCACTCTCGCGCTTGCCCTGCAGGCGCGAAATCAGCTCCACCTGCAGCGCACTGTTGCCGGCAAAACGATCCTTGAAACTGGCGTAGTGCTGATTGGCCAGCACCGTCGTCGGCGCCAGCAGCGCCACCTGCCGCCCCGATTCGGCAACAATGAAAGCGGCGCGCATCGCCACCTCGGTCTTGCCGAAGCCGACATCACCGCAGATCACCCGATCCATCGGCTTGTCGCTGGACAGATCGTGGATAATCGCCTCAATCGCCTCCAGCTGATCATCCGTCTCATCGAACGGAAAGCGGCCGACAAACGCCTCATACGCCTGAAGTAATTCACCTTCGAGGCGATAGGGCGCGCGCTTGCTGCCTGTGCGCGCCGCCTCGACGGCGATCAGCTCATGCGCCATCGCCAGCAGATCGCGTTTGACCCGCTCGCGGGTGCGCTTCCACTTCTCCGAACCGAGCTTATTGAGCGTCGGCGACTCATCGCCGGTGTAGCGGTGCAGCCGTGCCAGATCTTCAACCGGCACCAGCACCGCCGCCCGCTCGGCATACTCGATCTTGATGAAATCGGCCAGATCGCCATCTTCGCTGAGGCTCTCCAGCCCCTGATAACGGCCGACGCCGTGATCCTCATGCACCACCGGATCGCCAATGGAGAGCTCAGCCAGCGAGGTGAAAATA
>JALUXN010000080.1 GCA_027018975.1 Mariprofundaceae bacterium
GGCGGGGTTTGCTTTCGCCGGGTTGCGCTTCTAGGTTGCGGATCGATCGTCCGAGGCGGGCGTGATTGGATTGTGATAGGAAGGTGTTATGCATATCGATTTCTCTTTTGCGCCGTGGGGCATGGTCTTTGCGGCGATGATGTATGTGGTCGGCAATGGTTTGTGGACCAATCATCTGGTGCGTCACAAGCTCTGGCTCGGCTGGCTGTTGTGGGCGGCTTCGGCGCTGCTGGTGATTGTGGTTGGTGCGCTGGTCGAGCTGCGGCTGAGCGGTTCTGGCAATGGCATCTGGCAGACATTGACCGCTGTAAATATCGAAAACCACTGGATTGTCGCCACCCTCTATGCGCTGATGTGTGTGCCCGGCGCGGCCAGTGTACTCTTCCGCCAGAGCTTGGCGTGGACGCGCCTCTCCACCATTTTGACGGCGATTATCATCTTTGTCCCGCTCGGCGCGCAGCTGCATGATCCGAATGATTCGCGTCTCTTCATCAGCCTCGGTATCACCGCTTCGGTCTGTGGCCTGATCTGGCTCTGGTCGCTGCTGCTCGATTGTGAACCGGTACACCAGCGGAAAACGGTGCCGGTGGAGGAGATGAGCCAGTGAAACACTCCCGCGCCATTGCCGGCACACTCGTCGAGGCGCTCCCCTACCTGCAGCGCTTCGCCGATCAGACGGTGGTCATCAAATATGGCGGTAACGCCATGGTCGAGGCGGCGCTGAAGGAGAGCTTCGCCACCGACATCACCCTGCTCAAACAGGTCGGCATCAATCCGGTCGTTGTTCACGGCGGCGGCCCGCAGATCGGCAACCATCTGGCCAAAATCGGCAAAGAGGCAAAGTTCATCGACGGCATGCGGGTCACCGACAGCGAGACGATGGATGTGGTCGAGATGGTACTGGCGGGTCTGGTCAACAAGGAGATCGTCGGCAACATCAATCGCGCCGGCGGCAAGGCGGTCGGCCTCTCCGGCAAAGATGGCGGCCTGATCTGCGCGCGGAAAATGAAGATCGAAAAAAACGCCCCCGAACTGGATGTGCCGGAGATCATCGACCTCGGCCATGTCGGCCATGTGCATGCGATCAATACGGAGATCTTGCAGCTGCTGGAGGCGGATCGTTTCGTGCCGGTGATTGCTCCGATCGGCTACCACAAGGCGGCCGGCGAGAGTTATAACATCAATGCCGACTTGGTTGCCGGCGCCATCGCCAGCGCGCTTGGCGCGGCGAAGTTGATCTTGCTCACTGACATTGTCGGCGTACTGGATGACGACAAACAGCTCTGCTCGCAGCTCACGCCGGCGGCGAGCGAGGCGATGATTGACGATGGCACCATCGCCGGCGGCATGATTCCCAAGGTGCGCTGCTGCCTTGACGCCGTAGCCAATGGCGTGGCGCAGGCGCACATCATCGATGGTCGCGTACCGCATGCACTGCTGCTGGAGATCTTCACCGATGAGGGTGTGGGCACCGTCTTTCACACCCCATAAACCACACACCTGCCAGCCTTGACCCTCCATAGGGGCGTGTGCAGCTTTGCCGGCTATTTTGAACACCAAGAGAGTTGTGATTTGACCATGAAATTGAGCGGTGCAGAGATATTTGTGGAGTGCCTGAAGCGCGAGGGGGTCGATACCATTTTCGGCTATCCCGGCGGCGCGGTGTTGCAGATCTACGATGCGATTTTTAAGCAGGATCATTTCAAGCACTATCTGGTGCGCCACGAACAGGGCGCGCTGCATGCCGCCAATGGTTATGCGCGCGTCTCCGGCAAGTGTGGTGTGGCGCTGGTCACCTCCGGCCCCGGCGCGACCAACGCAGTCACCGGACTGGCCGACTCGCTGGCCGATTCGATTCCCACCGTCTGCTTCTCCGGTCAGGTGCCCTCCTCGTTGATCGGCAATGATGCCTTCCAGGAGGCCGACATCGTCGGCATCACCCGCTCGGCCACCAAGCACAACTTCCTCGTCAAGCGGGTGGAGGATCTGGCGTTGATTATCCGCCAAGCGTTCCATATCGCCACCACCGGCCGCCCCGGCCCCGTGCTGGTCGATATTCCCAAAGATATCAGCATCGATGTGTGTGAATTTGTCTGGCCGGAGGAGGTCAATATGCGCTCCTACCAGCCGGTCACGCACGGCCACCCCGGTCAGATCAAGAAGGCGGTGAAGGCGATGTTCGCCGCCAAACGGCCGGTGATCTACTCCGGCGGCGGCATCATGAACTCCGCCGGCAGCGCGCCGCTTTTGCGCGAGCTCTCGCATGCGCTCAACGCACCGGTCACCAACACCCTGATGGGACTGGGCGGCATTCCGCACGACGATCCGCACTTTGTCGGCATGCTCGGCATGCACGGCACCTACGAGGCGAACATGGCCGTCTCCCACTGTGATCTGCTGATCGCCATCGGCGCCCGTTTTGATGACCGCGTGACCGGCAAGCTCGATGCCTTTGCGCCCGATGCCAAGGTGATCCATGTCGATGTCGATCCCTCGTCGATCTCCAAAAACATACGCGCCCACCTGCCCGTGGTTGGCGATGTCGGCACGGTACTCAAACAGATGCTGGAGGAGATCGCGCGCAAGAATGGTCAGCCCGATAGCGAAGCACTGACTCTATGGTGGGAGCAGATCGATGAGTGGCGGGCGAAAGATTCGCTCCATTTCGAGCAGCCGGCGGATGGCGCAATCAAACCGCAGCTGGTGATTCAGAAGGTGCATGAGAAGACCAAGGGCGATGCCATTGTGGCGACCGATGTCGGCCAGCATCAGATGTGGGCGGCACAGCACTACGGCTTCAACCGCCCCAACCGCTGGCTCACCTCCGGCGGCCTCGGCACGATGGGTTACGGCCTGCCGGCAGGTCTCGGCGCACAGGTCGCCAAGCCCGATGAGAAGGTGGTGATTTTCACTGGCGACTCCTCGATTCAGATGTGCAGCCAGGAGTTCTCCATGGCTTTTCAGTACAATCTGCCGGTGGTGGTGATTATCCTCAATAACGGCTACATGGGCATGGTGCGGCAGTGGCAGGAGATGTTCTACGAGTCGCGCTACTCCAACTCATACTTCGATTCGCTGCCCAATTTTGTCCAACTGGCGGAGGCGTATGGCGGCATCGGCATGCGCGTGGACCGGCTGGAAGAGCTCGATGCGGCGCTCGATCGGGCGCTGGCGGTGAATGATCGCTTTGTCCTGCTCGATGTGGTGGTTTCCAAAGAGGAGAACGTCTATCCAATGGTGCCGGCAGGTGCCGCGTTG
>JALUXN010000081.1 GCA_027018975.1 Mariprofundaceae bacterium
GCTACTCCGCTCCGACGAACTGCGCCCCAACCAGCCGCAGGTGCTCGATGCGCTCGCCTACGCCTGGCTGCTGCGCGGCGATTTCAAAAAATCGGAGCAGTTCTACCGTAAAGCCATCCGCTACGGCGGTGCTGCTGCCACCCACAACAACTACGCCAACCTCCTCAACCGCCTGAAGCGCTATACCGAAGCCGAAGCCGAAGCGCGCAAGGCGCTCGATGACCCCACCTACCCCAATCAGGATCTCGCCTACATCAATCTCGGTGATGCACAGATGGGGCAACACCACTATGCACAAGCAGCCAACGCCTTCCGCTCAGCCAAACTCTTCACTCCGCAGAGCAGCTTTGCCGATATCAAACTGGCGCAGGCGCTCGCTGCGCAGGGCAAGATCGAAGAGGCCAGCCAACGCTTCCGCCAGGTGATACAGGCGGAGCCGGATAATCGCCCGGCGGCGGAGGGAGTGCTCAAACTGGGGCTGCAACCACAGGCGGCCATTAGCCTGCTGCAGAGATTCCTGCAGCACAGCAAAAACGCCGCGGATCAAGCATGGGCACAATCCGAACTCGATCGCCTCGAGCGCTCCGACACGCCTGCAGATGAGTAAACACCCCATGCACAACGAAAAAAACAGACAGAGCAAAGTGGAGAGCGTCCATCAACAGCGCCCACAAAATGACCAGCCGCAAAACAGCCCAGCCACCGCCAGCCCATCCGCTGCAAGCAAGCAGCCGTTGACCAGCCGACAGGCGCTCATCGATCAAATTGCCGGCAAACTCTCCGCCGGCCGCCAAGCCATTGGCGAGTCGATCGACCAACCCGCCCGTCTACTGAAAATCAACCCCAAACACCTGCGCGCCTTGGAACGCGGAGATTGGCAACCGCTGCCGGGAGATGTTTATGTGATCGGTTTTCTGCGTCAATACAGTCACTATCTACACATCAATCTTGATCTTGAGATTGAACAGCTGAAGCGGAGCGATTATCAGCTCACCAAACCACTCACCTTCCCCGATCCGCCCGTCGCCCCATCCCGCCAGTGGGCTTGGATTGCCGGTGGCGCGTTCTTACTGCTCTTTGCCCTGTTCAATATCTTCCGACCACATAGCGGCGATCAACCCGCCATGCCTGAAACGCCCGGAACCCCTCTGCAGCAGGCAACTCCGCAAGCGAACGACAGTGCTTCTAAGCAGGCACCCTCTACCGCTATCATCACGCCACCCGCCGCAACACTCGGCGACAGACCCGATAGCGCGCTCGCGCCAGCCACAACAGCTGTCGAGAAACAGACAGCCGACACTCGAAACACACCGACTGCGTCACTCACTGCCGCTGTGCAAAGCCCAGCGTCGGCACAAGCGACCACAGCTGGCCACAGCTACAGATTCGAGGCCGTGGGTGAGGATGTCTGGTTACAGATCCATGAGCCGGGCACGCACCCCGGCGCACCCGGTAAACGCCTCAGATCTGCACTCCTGAAGGCCGGCCACCATGTCACCCTGCACAACCGTCTCGCCAGACTATGGGTCACCTGCGGCAATACACCGGCACTGCGCATTGAGATCGACGGACAGCGCGTGATCGACAGCAGCAACCCGCTGGGCAATGGAAAAAAGGTGGTACACAACGCCGAGATTCACGCGCCGGCCGTGCAGCAAGACAAGCGCAGCGTGCGCTAGCGGAAGCAACTCTCGAGGCAACTATTTGGCTACATGCTGCCGGAACTGTTCAGATCGCCCATGGTTTGTTCGATAGCAAGGCAAACACGCGCAGTCTGCTTCTGCACATAGCATGTTCAACGCAGCTAGCACAGGCAAACCGTGGGGTGGGGTGAGCTGAACAGTTCCTAGCGGAAAATTTCCAGCAGTGCGTTCAGCGTCTGCGAAAAATCGTCGTTGACGATCTGATGGTGCGCCTCATCGGCGTGCGCCATCTCATCTTCGGCGGCAGCCACGCGCCGCTCGACGACCGCCGCTTCATCCTGCGCCCGCGCCACTAGCCGTTCACGCAGCACATCGAGCGATGGCGGCAGGATAAAAATGCGGATCGCCTGCGGCATCTTGGCCGCCACTTGGCGTGCCCCCTGCCAGTCGATCTCCAGCAACACATCCGCACCCGTTTCGAGCATCTGCTCGACATCAGCCTGACGGGTGCCGTAGAGATTGCCATGCACTTCGGCCGATTCGAGAAACGCACCGCGCTGGCGCTGCGCCTCAAATTCGCTGCGACTGAGAAAGAAGTATTCACGCCCATGCTGCTCGCCGGGGCGCGGGGCGCGGGTGGTGCAGGAGATGGAGAGTTTCAAATTAGGGCAGGCATCGAGCAGCGCTGAACAGAGGCTCGACTTCCCCGCCCCCGATGGGCCGGAGACCACAAACAGCCGCCCGCTCACGCTGCTTGCCCCGTCAGTTGCGCATATTTCGCTTCCAGCTCTGCCTGCGACTCGATCCGCGCCGGATTCTGCGGGATACAATCAACCGGACAGACCATCTGACACTGCGGCTCATCAAAATGGCCGACACACTCGGTGCAGAGATCGGGATCGATTTCATAGATTTCATCGCCCTCGTAGATCGCCGTGTTCGGGCACTCCGGCTCGCACACCGCGCAGTTGATACAGTCATCCGTAATCATCAATGCCATTTTGTTACCTCACGCACTAGGTGCGGATCATCTTCACCAGCAACCAGCCGACAATCACTGCCAGCAGGCCGGCGGCGCGAATCACGCTGGGCGACAGCTCCGGCAATTTGCGAATCATGTTGATCATCTGCTGCGGAAAGAGCGCATAGACCGCCCCCTCCAATACCAGCACCAAACCCAGCGCCGTCAGCAGATCCGCCATCGGACTACTTAGCGTGCTGGAAAAATTTGAAAAATTCCGAATCCGGCGAAATCACCAGCTTCGTGTTGGCGTCGATCGACTTACGATACGCCTCCAGCGAACGGGTAAAGGCGTAAAACTGCGGATCGCGATTGTAGGCAGCCGCATAGATCTTGGTCGTTTTCGCATCAGCTTTACCACGAATAATCTCTGACTTTTTATAGGCTTCCGCCAGTAACGTCTTCTGCGTTTTCTCAGCCTCGGCGCGAATCTCCTTGGCCGCCTCTTCACCCTCGGAGCGATACTCCTTGGCGATGCGGCTACGCTCCGCCTTCATGCGCTGGAAGACCGCATCGGAGTTCTCCTGCGGCAGGTCGGCGCGCTTGATACGCACATCGACAATAGTGATACCATAATCTTTCACGCTCTTGTCGGCGCGGTCGCGGATCGATTTCATCAGCTCATAACGCAGATTGGCCTTCTCACCGCCGGAAACAATCTCATGCAGCGTATGCTGACCGAGCACCTCGCGCACCTTACCGCGCACCACATCATCCATGCGCGCCACCACGCCGGTCTGGGTGCGCGCCACCTGATAGACCTTGAGCGGATCGGTGATGCGCCAGCGGGTGTAGTTATCGACGAGGATCGACTTTTTATCCTTGGTGATCACTTCGTTCGGCGCCGCATCGCTCTCCAACAGACGCTTATCAAATGTCGTCACACTCTGCCACGGCATCTTGAAGTGCAGCCCCGCCTCGGTCACCACCGCTTTCGGATTGCCGAACTGCAGCACCAGCGCCTGCTCACGCTGATCGACCACAAATGCACTCAAGCTCACCAATGCAGCCACCGCTGCCAGTACAATCGCCATTACTGTCTGTTTCGGACTCATCACTTCACCTCTACCTTGTTACCCAGTTTGTTGAGCGGCAAATAGGGCAGCACGCTGCCGGCAATCGACTGGTCGATGATCACCTTGTCCGCCTTCGACAACACCTGCTCCATCGTGTCCATATAGAGGCGCTTGCGAGTCACCTCGGGGGCGGTTTTGTAGGCTGCTAACACACTCTCGAAACGTGCCGCCTCACCCTTGGCGCGCTCCTCCACCTGTTTGGCATAGGCCTCGGCATCGAGCACCATCTTCTTCGCTTCACCGCGCGCATTGGGGATAATCTGATTGGCGTAGGCCTGTGCCTCGTTCTTGGCGCGTTCCTTATCCTCACGCGCCGAAGCGACATCCTTGAACTCCTTGATCACCCGCTCAGGCGGCTGCACATCCTGCAGCTTCACCGTGCTGATCGAGATACCGGCCTGATAGCTATCGAGAATCGACTGGATCAGATCCTGCACCTCAACCTCCACTTCCGCCTTCTTGGTGGTCAATACATCATCGATCATCGTCCGTCCGATCACCTCACGAATCGCCGACTCGGCCGCATCGCGCACCGTCTTGGTGGCGTGATCGATATTGAACAGCAGGTTTTCGACACTCTTGATTTTGTACTGCACGATAAAGGAGATATCGACGATATTCTCGTCCTTGGTCAGCATCAGCGACTCGTTGGTGCGCTTACGGATCACCCCGTCACCAAACTGACGGAAACCGATCTCCAGACGCTGCACGCGGGTCACCGGCATGGTCACCACCGTATCAACCGGATAGGGCACCGCCCAGTTTAGACCCGGTCCCTTGGTACCGATAAACTTACCGAAACGCAGCACCACCGCCTCTTCATCGGCCGCCACCTTGTAGAAGCCGGAAACGCCCCATATCAGCAGCGCCACCGCCACCAGCCCGAAGATCATATTCTTGCTCAGCTCAGGCCCGTTGTTGCCACCCTTGCCGCCGCCAAAGATCGCGCCGAAACGCTCCTGCAGCCGGCGCACCACCTCGTCGAGATCAGGCGGGGTCTGGTTGCCACCGCCGCGATTACCCCACGGGTTGTTATTCTGATTGTGACCATTCTGGTTACTCCAGGGCATGCCTGACCTCCATCAACAAAAACAGCGCCGGAGTGTAGCCACCTGCACCACCGATTGCATCCCCTCTCTCACCCATCGGAATCATCCTTTAACCTTGATCAACATATGGCTTTCTCTAACTCATACAGTGGACACCACAAAAAAAGGCCTCCACAAGGGAGGCCTTCGTTGCAGTGTTGTAGCTTGAATTACGCGTGTACGCCCAGTGCCTCGCGCCAGCCCGGGAAGAGCTTGTCGGCATCGTGCGGGAAAGACTCGAACGCACGTGCAAACTCTTTGTGCTCCTTAGCGAACTCGATCGGATCAGCACCTTCTTTCCAGCACTGATATGCCTGATCCAGCGATTTACCACCGGCAGCCGGTGAATCGATATGACCGAAAGCACCACCACCGCAAGTATTGATCACATTGGCGTGGCCAAGGTTCTCGAAGAAACCGACCAGACGCAGGGCATTCATGCCGCCGGAGATGATCGGTGTGGTGGCCTTCATACCATACCATTTCTGGTTGAAGTAGGTGCCCTGCCACTCGTCATTTTCAAGCATGTAGGCCAGCACGCGGTCATCCGCGCCGCCTTCCATCTTACCGTAGCCCATGGTGCCGGTGTGAATACCGGAAGCACCCATCAGACGCGCCAGTTTCATGTGTACCAGCATGGTGTAACCACGCGGATTCACTTCAGAAGTCGCCATGCCGTGGCCGGCACGATGATAGTGGAGGAAGGTATCCGGGAATGAACGACGGCAAGAGGTCACGCCAGCAGGCCCTGCCACGAAGCCATCCACGAGGAACGCCACATGATCGGCAGAGTTGTATTTACCAAACTCTTCCAAAATATACTCACCGCGCGCCACCAGCTCAAAATGGTCATCGGCCGTGATGTTGGCGGAGAAGAATTTCACTTCGCCGGTCTCCTGCTGGGCACGATCCATTGCCTGTGCAACCAACGGAATCACCTCTTTGGTCGGACAGAACGGCTGGTTCGCCTGCGGCTCATCATTCTTGATAAAGGTGCCACCGAGCCAGAAGTCGTAGCACGCCTTGGCAAACGGTTCCGGACGCAGACCCAGTTTCGGTTTGATGATCGTACCGGCGATATAGCCGCCATCAACTTCCGGACGTCCCATGGTCTTCCACATGCTGGAGATATTGGTCGCCGGGCCGTCGAAGTTGCGCACCATGCACTCCGGCATCATGAAGTCGAGCAGACGCAGGCCGATAATGTCGCCCATGCCCTGGTTATTACCGATGATCATGGAGGTCATGTGTGCCACACCATGTTTGCCATCCAGCAGGTTACGGTCGAACAGCTCAACCGGATAGGCAATCTTAATCAGGCCACCCTTGTCGCCAAAAGCATTCTCATCGATCTCATATACCAGCGCATCCACGCCGCGTGTAAAGTCATCTGTGGTGGATACTTCCACATTGGTACCGGTTGAAGATTCTGCAGCGACGTGCGCCGCGGTTGCCAAAAAGCCGTGACCCGGCTGCGGCAGCAAACGGTAAGCAGCCAACAGGTGCTTACCACCAGCGATCAAGTCCTCTTCTTTGAGACTCAGATCGGAATAACGATTGGATTGGTCTAATGCCATGATTGATGTTCCTCCATCTTATAATAAGTGAGCAGTCGCCGATTCGGGCTTCCCTCTCCTGTGCGGCGCTGCATCGTATGCTTTGTCTCCGCTGGGGGGAAGTATAAAAAGCACTTCCATAATGTAAAATCAGCGCTTATGATGCCGAGCATAATATTTACTTATGGTAGGTCACCATGAATATCACCCTCAAACAGCTAAGAACACTGGAAACCATTGTCGAAGAGCAGTCCTACACCGCCGCCGCCAAGACGCTGTTTATGACCCAGCCGGCTGTCTCTATGCAGATCAAGCAGATGGAGGAGCAGATCGGCCTGCCGCTCTTTGAACGCGACGGCAAGCAGGTTACCCCTACCGAAGCGGGCAAAGAACTACTCTACTATGCGCAGAATATCCGTCAGCAGCTTAACGAAGCAGCCAATGTTATCGAAGAGTTGAAGGGGCTAAAGCGCGGCAAACTGCATCTCACCATGGCTTCAACTGCCAACTACTTCGCCCCGCAACTGATCGCCGCCTTCCACCACGAATATCCCGCCGCCAAAGTCACCCTCGATGTCGCTAACCGACGCGGACTACTCGATGCGCTGGATCAGAATCGCACCGATATGGTCATTATGGGCAGGCCACCGGAGGGACATAAACTGCTCGGCACGCCGTTCATGGATAATCCACTGGTCGCCATCGCCGCCCCCAGCCACCCACTGGCCAGCCGTCGCCACATCACCCTCCACGAGCTGGCCGACAAACCATTCATTGTCCGCGAACAAGACTCCGGCACCCGCATCGCCGTGGAACGTTTCTTTGCCCGCCACGAACTGAGTCTCAATATCGGCATGGAGATGAACCGCTCCGAAGCGATCAAACAGGCCGTGATGGCGGAACTCGGCATCGGCATCGTCTCGCTGCACACCATCGAGATGGAGCTGGCGCTCAAGCGCCTAGTCGTGCTCAACGTCGAAGATTTCCCCATCCTGCGCCACTGGTACATCGTCCACCGCGAAGGCAAACGCTTCGCCGCCATCCCCGACGCCTTCAAAACCTTCGTTCTCCACCACGCCGAACAACTCATCGACATCAGCCATTTCGGCACAACAACAACCATCACACCGGAACAATAACTGCACACCCAATGACCCGTCAGCTTGTACATTGTTCCAAAATAAAGAGCATTGAAATCAGTGTCGGTCAATCCAAACAACTAGGAGTTTGTCGAGCTTAGCACCATCAGAGATGCACATTTTCACTGATATCGAACAGAAAAAGGGATCATCCGTTCGCGCATCAGCTATGCCGAACTAAATGGCGACGAGCTAAAAATAAACCCCAGTTATGCGAACATAACTGGGGTTAACTGGCGTCCCCAAGGGGACTCGAACCCCTGTTGCCGCCGTGAAAGGGCGAAGTCCTAGGCCACTAGACGATGGGGACCTTTAGAACGCGGCGAAGCATAGCGAGATGCAGGAGTGGGTCAATCACCAATATCTTCCCATCACCATCCGATGCATAATTTCACGATTGAGCACGTTTGACGGTTTTACGATGGGACGGAGCGGGCGGCATTTACTCTGTGGAGTCGGGCTTCTTATTGCCTTCATCAACCTGCATGCGAGCCGCCTGCTGCTGACCATATCGCTCCAAAAACACAGTAATATTGGCAACCACCAGCGAATAGACAATGATGCCGAACATCATGTTCATCACAGCGACAATGCGCCCTGCGGCGGTCACCGGCACAACATCGCCATAGCCCACCGTGGTAAGTGTCACAAACGCCCACCACAAACCGTCGGAAAATTCTTTGAATTGCGGGTTCACACCGTGCTCTAGCACGAAGGTGAGTGAGCCGAATACAAACACCAGTCCGAAAATCAGCGCCATGGCTGCCGGCAGGCTGTCACCGGAAAAGATCAGCAGGCGAATAATGCGATCTTTGTTGGCTCGAATGAGTACACCGACTTTGAGCGCCGGCACGAGATGCGCCAAGCGCAGTGCCATCAACATACGCAGCAACGGCGATGAAAGCAACACAATAATAGCCAGATCCAGCCAGTTCTCTTTCATCCAGCGATTGCGATCATCAGCGAGCCACCAGCGCAGAAAGAACATCACCACAAACGCCATCAACACGACCATCGTGGACCAGGAAGGCAGCGCGGCAATATAGGTCACGGCAATCGATGCGATGGTCGCAACAAACAGCCCGACATCGAGCGTGGTCTGCCAGAATTTTCGTTTGGTGATCATCGGATCCGCGCAGCGTTCATGGCGTCAAACAGATTTCAATTCATCCAACAAGCTCAATGTTTTTCTCCCGCCTTATGGCCAAAATAGAGCGCCAGAGAGACCAGAAAAATGCCGCCACCCATATACAAAATATTCAACGGATTCTCAAAAGTCACATGCAGAACGTTCTTGAAAAAAGCAACGATCAGAATCATGAGAATGACCTTGCCCAGTCGATCTTTCAAATCATCCAAGCTGTCAATTTGCAATAATTTTCCAGCGGCCGGATTGTCGTGCGCGCACTCAATCTTATCGATATGCAGCTCATACACACCCAGCGCAAAAATGAGCAGCACCATCGCCAGCAGGAAATCATCGACGGCAGTGATCACGTGGCTCACCACAATAGTATGGAAATTTTCATAGGTATGGCCGAATACATAGACCTCGATAAACTCAATCAACAACTTACCCATATCCCATGCGGAGAGAAAAAAGAGCAGCGCCATACCTATAATACAGGACCAGACAGCAAACAGCGTAAGATAACGCGAGCCCCATAATAGCCGTTCAAAAAAATCTTGCATATTCACCTCCCTATGAAAAACGCAATTTAATCAATAAATTTAATTTTTCAACTAACAAATCACATGAAGCAGAAACCCGCCTGCATCAACATGGCCAAACACCCGCCCCTTGCCGCACCAGTAGCGGCAAACCATCACAGAGATCCAGCACGGTCGTCGGCTCCATGCCTCCCCAGCCGGCATCGAGCAATACCGCATGCAACCCATGCAACTTGGCCACAAACAGATCGGGGTCATATGCCGGCAACTCCTCATCAGGCAGCTGCAGCGTGGTGCAGAGCAACGCTTCGCCGTGTTCAGCGAGCAACATCGCACAGACGGGGTGATTCGGAATGCGCACACCGACATCATGACGCTTACCGAAAATACGCTTCGGCAACGCCGAGCAGGCTGGTAAAATACAGGTATAGGCGCCCGGCAAACAGCGTTTGAGCAGCCGATGCGCCTGATTATCGATGCGCACATAGCGCGCAGCCTGTGAGAGATCACTGCAGATCAGCGACCAGTAGTGCGAGCGATCAAGACGGCGCAACTGACGAATCGCCGCAATCGCACTATTCGACTCCGGCCGACAGACCAGCACATAGGTCGCATCCGTCGGCATCACCACACAACCACCCGCTTGCAGACAAGCCACAGCGCGCCGAATCTGCCGCAGCTGTGGGCGATCCGGATGAATCCGCAGCCGTTCAAATTCACGCATCAGCTTACAGACCGTTCAACAGCCCACCGATACCAGCGCCACCACGATGGTGCTTCTGCTTCAACAAACCATCAATCACAGTAGGCGCCCGTTCGAGAACACTCTTCGCATCCAGTTCCGGTAAGATGGTCGGATCCGCCAACGCCCCGTGAATGTGCAATGGCACCGCCAAGCCTCGCGGTAATGCCGCCCCTCCCTGCCCCTGCAGCGTACCGACAATGCGCGGTTTGGCGTGGTAATCGAGCTGTTTTTGTACCAGATCGATATGACCATGACCCGTCACCCGCAACAGTGGTGATGCCATATAAAGGTCGCGATTATTGACAATCCCGTTGGTGATCTTGAAGGAGCCGGAGAGCTCGGCGAAGTCGGTCGCCTGCGGCGTGGTCGCTCTGCTACCGGGATGCGCAAAGCGGCGAATCGCGCCGGCAATATCATACCCCTTCAGCTGACCATCGCGAAACTTCACCTGACCATGTCCATGCAGCTGCGCCACTGCTGCTGTAGTCACGCCGACACCATTGAGATCACTATCCAGCTGCATCGTGCCGGTCAGCATCGAAACATCGGCAAATGCCTTCAAAACAGGCTCAGCCTGCACACCTTTCAGGTGCGCCACTTCCCGCCAGCGCACCGGGTACTGAGCCGCATTCAAGGTCAACTGTTCTTTGACCTGTCCGCCGGCCACCGTCAAGGTCAACGGGTTCAGACGGATCTGCCCCGACTCGCCACTTACTGCGGCCGAGAGATGGTGCATTTCCAAGCCATGCACAAACAGATGCTCCACATTCAGCTGCAACGACAATATCCATGGCACCAGAAAACGTAGATCCGGCTCTATCGCTGCTGGTTCACCGGCTTGGGAATCTGTCTGAGCAGTGCTCGCAGACTCAGCCGCCATAGCCTGTGAAATCCAGCCCATCGACTGCGACACATCGGCAGGCGGCGGAGCAACCGGCTGATGCAGCGGTTGCGGCAACCACGGATCGAGATGCAACGCCTTGGCATAGAGACGCAGGCGCACATTCGGCCCCTTGAAGCCCACCGCCCCTGTAGCAGTCAACAGCTCTTTATCCAGCATCAGCTGCAGATCTTTAATACGCAGCTGCGTCATATCCCCAGCAACAAAGGCACTCAACTGCACCAACTGCCACGCCGCCGGATGGGCGGCATAGAGCTGTTCGAGATCCGGCACAAAGCGACTCAACCATGTACGTGTCAAGCCATGGCTCTTGATATGCAGATTAAACTGCGGCTGCCCTGCCCCGGACTGAACCGGCAACTTCACATCACCCTTCACATCCAACAACGACTGCGCATCCACAGCCAGATGCAACTGATGGAGTTTCACGACGTGCGCAGAGGGCATCTCCCCTTGCCACTGCAACGCCAATTTGTGCGCCGCCTGCAGTTCAGCCCGACCATGCGCCAGCTTCACACCATCGGGATGCTGCTCCAGCTGCAGCTGCAATGATGCGTGTGCCTGCATCATATCGCCCAGCATCGCCGGCCAGCCAGCCAGCGATGTGTGGAAAGAACCCAGCGCAACATCAGGCAACGCCAGCGTCG
The DNA here is from genome assembly GCA_027018975.1 of Mariprofundaceae bacterium. Lineage (GTDB taxonomy): Bacteria > Pseudomonadota > Zetaproteobacteria > Mariprofundales > Mariprofundaceae > Mariprofundus. The sequence continues at coordinate 11,488 of JALUXN010000081.1, forward strand.
CTTGGATCGGCAAGCGCATCGGGTCGAGCTGCGCCAAATCACCCAACGGACCCACCTGCCCCGCCAGCGAAAACGCATTCCCATCCAGCGCACCGTTCAATTTCACTGACACCGGCCGCGTCAACTGCACATCAGTCAGATTGAGCTGCAGACGGGTGACTTTGACCGGCGCCTGCTGACCGTCCACCCAGACGATCTCCCCATCGCTGATCGACAGAGATTCCGCCTGCAACGCGGCCAACGCCGGCAGAGCGCTGCCCGTTGAACCCTTGCCGCCCCCCGTTCCACCGGCTGGCGCAGACGACGTTGAAGCCTTGCCACTCCCCGCACTGGAGCCGATCAGATCGCCCCAGTTTCGCTCACCATTGCTGCGCCGCTCCAAGTAGATCGCCGGCGCGATCACCTCAAAATGCTGCACCTCGATCCGTTTGGAGAGCAGCGGCAGCAGCGCGAGTTTGATATGCAACCGTTTGATGCGCAGAAAATCACGCGCTGTCATCCCCGGCCGGTTGGCCAGATGAAGGTCGTCCAGCTCCACCCCCACCCATGGAAACAGCGAAGCGCTCATATGACCAATCGTCAGATGCCGCCCGGTGGCATCCTCCACTGCCTGCTCGATTTTTGTTTTATAAGTGTTGATATCGATAAAAAACGGTGCGCTCAATAGCGCCACCACCGTGATACTTAGAGCAATCAGGGCATAACGAACCCATTTACCTCGACTTCCGGTCATGTTTGACTCTCCATATAACAACGCATTCAGAATGCGGCTATCGTCAATGATTCAGACAAAACATGCAAGGAAAGGAGCAACATTTAGAGAGCAATCGCGCATTAAAATTGCTCACATTCATAATCATTTTGGAATCATTCTCTGCAGAAAAGCGAGATAGGAATATTAAAACAACTGGCGGAAGGGGTGGGATTTGAACCCACGGAAGTGTTACCTTCGCCGGTTTTCAAGACCGGTGCATTCAGCCGCTCTGCCACCCTTCCATTGTTATCGTTGTTTGACGATGAGCACCACACGGGCGACCCATCTACTGACGCTGTTTCACAACCCCGTCAATTTTCAGGTGCGCAAAGATAGCATGGCGCATGCGTAAGGCAACGACCGATCTATCCTCGACTGCAATCGCATATCAACACCTTACATCGAATCCTTAAAATTAATGCTAACAGTCGGATAATTCGATGATTTTTTGTCGAATATACTCACTATCACGCAACAGCACCGCACGCAAATCCAAGCGCTGCTGTTGCTGCCCCTCTTGCCGCTCATCTTGCCGCAATCCGCACTGAATCGGCGCACCCCATGCCACTTTTGCATGACCACGCCGATAAAATGCCGGCCACATATGTTGATGATCAAAGGGGGTCACCCCGGAGACGAAGAATGGGATGATCGGCGCTCCGGTCTCGGCGGCGATCAGTGCTGCACCCGGTAGCACCCGCGCCATCGACACCGGCGGATTGGCCGCCCCCTCAGGGAAAATACAGAGCACATTGCCGGCGCGCACCACTTCGATCGCCCGCTTGAGCGCCTGCCGGTTGGCGCCGCCCGGGTTGACCGGAATCGCGCCGACCATGTCAAAGCCCCAACGGATATACCACATGCTCTGATAATATTCGCGCGCCATCATAAAGGCGACGGGGCGATCGACACTGGCCTGAATCAGTAGCGGATCAAGGCCGGAGAGGTGATTGCCGGCCAGAATCAGCGGCCCGGCCGGCAATGGATGCAGCTGGCGCGGCAACCGATGCCAATAGCGGCAAAACAGACGATCCACACCCCGTAAAAAAGCATTCGGGCCGACCTGCTGTCCGATATTCTCCCCGTGCCCCCTCATGCCATCCGTTTGGGCGACCACACCTCGATCAATCGTCCTCTTTTTTATGCAGGCCAATGTGCGCATTGAACTCGCGATCCACCTGCTCGAGATCGACCGCATTGTAGAGAATCAACCGTTTGAGATGCTCATACCCCTCCAGATCGAGATCGTTGAAGTGTACGGCCACGAACTCGCCATCCGAACGCACCGCGCAACCATGTGCCTGAATCACAATCGGCTCCACCCCATCGCCATCGTCACCGAGAATCAAACGGATACTGCACAATTTCTCTGGATCAAAACGAGCATCGGACTTGATCCGCACACCATTGAGGCTCACGTCATAAGCCATGGCGGAGAACTGCTCCGAATCCCAGTCGATCTCCACTTTCACCTGCACGGAGACCCTGGAAAATTCACGTTCATTATGATTTTGCGTCATCTGCTCCTCCTCTCTTTACTGCTCAGCCGGCCGCAGCATGACACATGCCAACGGCGGCAGTGTGATGGTGATCGAGTGCGGCTGGTTCATCCACGCCTGATCATCGGCATCCACGCCGCCAGCATTGCCGATATTGCTGCCTCCGTAAACCTCCGAATCACTGTTGAGCAGCTCATCGTAGTGACCGGCAAACGGCACGCCGAGCCGATAACCGTGGCGCGGCACCGGTGTCAGATTCAGCACCACCACCACCGCATTGCCGGCCGAATCACGGCGCAGAAAGCTGAGCACCGACTGCTCGGCATCGTTGCAGTCGATCCACTGGAAGCCGGCACCATCGAAATCGATCGCGTGCAGCGCCGGCGTGTCGCGGTAGAGATGGTTCAGATCGCGCTGCATCAGCTGCAGCCCGCGATGCGGCATGAAGTTGGCCTGATCCCAGGAGAGGGATTCATCAAAATTCCACTCCGGCCACTGACCGAACTCCAGCCCCATGAACTGCAGCTTCTTACCCGGATGGGCGAACATGTAGGCGTAGAGCAGGCGCAGGTTGGCAAACTTCTGCCAGTCATCGCCCGGCATCTTCTGCGGCATCGAGCCCTTGCCGTGGACAATCTCATCATGCGAAAAGGGGAGAATAAAATTCTCGGTAAAGGCATAAACCATCGAAAAGGTCAGTGCATGGTGGTGGTAGGCGCGATGAACCGGCTCATGCGCAAAATAGGCGAGCGTGTCGTTCATCCAGCCCATGTTCCACTTCATGGTGAAGCCCAGCCCACCGAGATAGGTCGGCCGGCTCACCATCGGCCACGAAGTGGACTCCTCTGCCATGGTCACCGCGCCGGGAAAACGCTCATGCACGAGGCAGTTGAACTGCTTGAGGAACTCGACCGCTTCGAGATTCTCACGCCCGCCATACTTATTGGGCAGCCACTCCCCCTCCTCGCGCGAATAGTCGAGATAGAGCATCGAGGCGACCGCATCGACCCGCAAGCCATCGATGTGGAACTCATCGAGCCAGAAGAGCGCCGAGGCGATGAGGAAGTTGCGCACTTCATTGCGGCCGAAATTGAAGATATAGGTACCCCAATCCTTATGCTCGCCCAGGCGCGGGTCTTCATGCTCATAGAGCGGCGTGCCATCGAAACGTGCCAGTCCATGCGCATCTTTGGGAAAGTGCGCCGGCACCCAGTCGAGAAAAACACCGATCCCCTGCTGGTGGCAGTAATCGACAAAGTAGCGGAAATCATCCGGCGTACCGAAACGACTGGTCGGTGCGAAGTAGCCGACCGTCTGATAACCCCATGAACCATCAAACGGATGCTCGGTCACGGGCATCAGCTCGATATGGGTGTAGCCCATCCACTGGCAATACTCGACCAGCTGATGCGCCAGCTCGCGATAACTCAGATAGTCACCACCATCGCCGCCGCGCCGCCACGAACCGAGATGCACCTCATAGATACTCATCGGCTGATCCAACGCCTGCCGCTCAGGGCGGGCGCTGATCCAATCCGCATCCTGCCAAGTATATTTCTTGCAGTTGTGCACCACGCTGGCCGTCGCCGGCCGCAGCTCCATCTGCTGCGCATATGGGTCGGCCTTGGTGAATACATCGCCGTGTTGCGAGCGGATCTCGAACTTATAGATCTCCCCCTCACAGAGCCCGGGGATAAACAGCTCCCAGACACCGGAGGAGCCGCGCACCCGCATCGGGTGTTCGCGCCCATCCCAGTGGTTGAAATTACCCACCACCGAGACACGCGATGCCGCCGGCGCCCAGACCGCAAAGCCGACGCCCGCGACCCCCTCATGCTCACGCACATGCGCGCCCATGATGCGATACTTCTCAAAATGGTTCCCTTCGCCGATCAGATGCAGATCCATCTCGCCGAGGAAGGGTGAAAAACGATACGGGTCATCCAACTCCCAGCGATGACCCTCGCTGTTTTCGATGCGGAAGCGGTAATCCTTCTCAAACGATCCACCCTTCCACCGCTTCTCGAAAATATCGGTTCCTTCAATCCGCTGCATCGCCTGCGCACGTCCGCCGGCCGGCAGCAGCCACATCTTCTCTGCCCGTGGCTGGAAGGCGCGAACAACTACCCCGCCGCCATCCAGCGGGTGTCGCCCTAAATAGTTGAACGGATCATGCGACCGTGCCGCGATGATCGCTTCAGCCTCGGGGGGTAATGGGGATGGATTCATCGGAACACCTCACTCTTCACTTGCATCATCTGTAATGATTCAGCTTCATACTGGAACTGTTCAGATCGCCCATGAGCTGAACAGTTACCATCATCTCAGGTAATCACTGTCGGTTTATCGCGGCCGGTGAGCGCGTGCAACTGCGACACCTCACCCGCGGCGGCAATCATCTCAGCCAGCGCGTCCTGCGCGTCCATGCCATGCTTGCTCGCATCAGCCTCGAAACTCTCCAGATAGAGGCGAATGGTGGCGCCGCTGGTGCCGGTGCCGGAGAGTCGGAAGATGATGCGCGAACCATCCTCAAAGAGAATGCGCACGCCTTGGTTCTCACTGACACTGCCATCCACCGGGTCGGTGTAGGCGAAATCGTCACACGCTGCCACCGTGCGACCGGCGAGCTGGCTGCCGGGCAGCGTGGCGAACTGATCGCGCACCCGCTGCAACACCGCCGCAGCCGCATCACTCTCCACCCCCTCATAATCGTGGCGCGAGTAGTAGTTGCGGCCGAATCGCTGCCAGTGATCGGCCAGAATCGCCTCGACCGACTCCTTACGCACCGCCAAAATATTGAGCCAGAAGAGCACCGCCCAGAGGCCATCCTTCTCGCGCACATGATTCGAGCCGGTGCCGAATGACTCCTCGCCGCAGAGCGTCACGCGGCCGGCATCCATCAGATTGCCGAAGAATTTCCAGCCGGTCGGCGTCTCGTAACAATCCAGCCCCATCGATGCCGCCACCCGATCGACTGCCGATGAGGTCGGCATCGAACGCGCTACACCGCTGATCCCATCGCGATAACCGGGTACCAGCGTCGCATTGGCCGCCAGCACCGCCAGCGAATCGCTCGGTGTGACAAAAAAGTGGTTGCCGAGAATCATATTGCGGTCGCCATCACCATCGGAGGCAGCGCCAAAATCGGGCGCATCCTCACCATAAAGCAGATCAACCAACTCATGCGCGTAGGTGAGATTGGGGTCGGGATGGCCGCCGCCGAAATCCTCTTTCGGTTCGCCATTGAGCACCGTACCGGCCGGTGCGCCGAGCGCCCCCTCAAAAATCGCCTTGGCGTAGGGGCCGGTCACGGCATGCATCGCATCAAACGCAAAGGAGAAATCATCAGCCAGCAGACCGCGAATGGCATCGAAGTCGAACAACGCTTCCATCAACGCCAGATAATCGGCCACCGGATCGATCACCTCCACCTGCATCGCGCCGAGCCTCTGTGTGCCAAGCTGATCGAGATCCAGATCATCGCACTGGCAGATCCGATACGCCGCAATCTCACCCGTGCGCGCATAGATCGCTTCAGTCACCTGCTCCGGTGCCGGGCCGCCGTTGCCGATATTGTATTTGATACCGAAATCATCA
>JALUXN010000082.1 GCA_027018975.1 Mariprofundaceae bacterium
AAACAGATGATGACACTGACACTCTCCTGTGATCACCGTGTGGTCGATGGTGCCGTGGGTGCCGAGTTCCTTGCCGCACTCAAGGCACAGCTTGAAACGCCCGCCGGCGTGCTGATCTAAGCGCGCCGTTTTTACACTCCGCAACATTTCCGATTGAGGTTCAGATATGCCGATTGATCTATTTATGACCCAGCTCTCCCCCACCATGACCGAGGGTAAAATCGCCCGCTGGTTGAAAAAGGAGGGCGATGAGCTGCTCTCCGGTGAGGTGATCGCCGAAGTGGAGACCGACAAGGCGACCATGGAGATGGAGGTGGTCGATGAGGGCATCCTGCATAAGATCATCATGCCGGAAGGCTCGGTGGTGCCGGTTGGCAGTGTGATTGCGGTGATCGCTGAAGAGGGCGAGGAGGTGCCGGCAGATTATCAGCCGGAGCAGCCTGCTGCCGAAGCGACTCCCGCTGAAGCTGCGCCCGCTGAACAGGCTGCGGATGCGGCGGCGACTGTGAGTGCGCCCGTGGCGGAAGCAGTGGCTGGCAGTGATGCGGATGACGATGAGGAAGAATTGCAGCTGAAACCGGCCGGAGAGTTCAACCCCGATGGTGAGTATGATGTGGTGGTGATTGGTGCCGGCCCCGGTGGTTATGTGGCCGCCATTCGCGCTGCGCAGCTCGGGCTGAAGGTTGCCTGTATCGAATCGACTCATCTGGGCGGCATCTGCCTCAACTGGGGCTGCATCCCGACCAAGGCACTGCTGCGTACCGCCGAGGTGATCAATGTGATCAAACATAGCGGCGATGCGCTCGGCCTGGGTGTCAGCGAGGCCAACCCGGATCTCGACAAGGCAGTGGCACGTTCGCGCTCCATTTCGGCCAAGCTTAACAAGGGGATCGGCTTCCTGTTCAAAAAGAACAAGGTCGAACATATCGAGGGTTTTGCCAGCTTTGAGCCGGGCAACAAGCTGGTGGTCAAGGATACGGATGGCGCCAGTCGCACGGTGACGGCCAAGCATGTTGTCGTCGCCACCGGCGCACGGGCGCGCGCGTTCCCCGGCATGGAGATCGACGATGAGGTGATCATCACCTACAAGCAGGCGCTCAAGCCGGAGAAATTGCCGCAGAAACTGTTGATCATCGGTTCCGGTGCCATCGGCATGGAGTTCGCCTACTTCTACAACGCCATGGGCGCTGATGTGACGGTGATCGAGGCGGCCGATCAGATCCTGCCGCTGGAGGATCATGAAATCTCCAAGCAGGTGGCGCGTTCATTCAAGAAGCAGAAGATCAATATCATTACCGGCGCCATGGTCTCCTCGGCCAAGAATGTCGATGGCAAGGCGGTGGTGGCGTATGAAGCCAAAGGCAAATCGCAGCAGCTGGAGGGCGATGTCTGTCTGGTCGCCGTCGGCGTGATCGGTAATACGGAGAACATCGGCGCGGAACACACCAGCATGCAGATCGAGCGCAACACCATCGCCGTGGATGATTGGTATCGCACCGATCACCCCGGCATCTACGCCATCGGTGATGTGATCGGCGCACCGGCGCTGGCGCATGTGGCCAGTCATGAAGGCATTGTCTGTGTCGAAGCAATCGCCGGTAAGGCGCCGCACAAGGTCGATTACGGCAATGTGCCGGGCTGCACCTACTGCCAGCCGCAGGTCGGCTCCATCGGCCTGACCGAACAGCAGTGCAAAGCCGACGGTATCCCCTACAAAGTCGGCCGTATGAGCTACAACACCAATGGCAAGGCGATGGGGCTGGCGGAGACCGACGGCATGGTCAAAACCATCTTCCACGCCGAAACCGGCGAGCTGCTCGGCGCACACATTGTCGGCGCCGAAGCGACCGAGATGATCGTCTCACTCGGCGTCGCCAAGACACTGGAAACCACCGAGGCGGAGCTGGCGCACCACATGTTCCCGCACCCGACCCTCTCCGAGATGATCCACGAATCGGTACTCGATGCCGATGATCGGGCAATCCATATCTGAGAACATCATTGTCTGCGGCGGAAAAGCTGTTGACAGGTAAAAAGTGCGACACTATGGTTCGCGACCCTTCGCTGGGAGGCCTGTTTTGATCGGGGCACTTGGCGGAGTGAACATTTGGAAATGAGGTAACCATGCCAACAGTTAATCAGTTGATTCGCAAGCCGCGTAAGGATAAGCGCAAGATTAACAAAGTACCTGCGCTGCAGGCTTGTCCACAACGTCGCGGGGTCTGCACCCGTGTCTATACGACCACACCGAAGAAGCCGAACTCGGCTCTGCGTAAAGTGGCACGTGTACGCTTGACCAACGGCATGGAAGTGACCGCCTACATTCCGGGTGAAGGCCATAAGCTGCAGGAGCACTCCGTAGTGCTGATTCGCGGCGGACGTGTGAAGGATTTGCCGGGTGTGCGTTACCACATCCTGCGCGGTGTGCTCGATACCACCGGTGTTGATGGTCGTAAGCAGGCGCGTTCGAAGTATGGCGCCAAGCGTCCGAAGTAAGAGAGGATTGAAGAGATGCCACGTAAAGGACCAGCCCCCCGTCGCCCGATTGTTCCGGATGCGAAGTTTGGTGATACCAAAGTCTCCACCGTTGTGAACAAAGTGATGTTGGACGGCAAGAAAAATATTGCAGAGTCGATTGTCTATGAGGCCATGGATATCGCTTCTCAGAAGACCGGCGTTGAGCCGCTGGCCGTGCTGCATCAGGCACTCGAAGCTGTGCGTCCGCTGGTTGAGGTAAAATCTCGCCGTGTGGGTGGCGCAACCTATCAGGTGCCGATCGAAGTGTCGGATCGTCGTCAGCAGTCGCTGGCGGTGCGCTGGCTGGTGGAGTTCTCGCGCAAACGCTCTGAGCACACCATGGCCGAGCGTCTGGGTAACGAGATGGCCGACGCGATCAATGAGCGCGGCGGTGCATACAAGAAACGTGATGAGACCCATCGCATGGCGGAAGCCAACAAGGCGTTCTCTCACTTCCGCTGGTAAGCGGTTTGGCAGCGGTTGCTGCCGTTGGTTTGGTCGGCTAGGCCGGCAAGATTTGCAGTTAGTAAAAGAGTTAGTTCTTTTATAATTTGATGGTAAAGGAGTGGCGACGTGGCTCGTAAGACCCCGCTGGAACGTGTGCGCAATATCGGCATTATGGCCCATATTGATGCCGGTAAGACAACAACAACAGAACGTATCCTGTTTTACACAGGCGTCAGTCACAAAATTGGTG
>JALUXN010000083.1 GCA_027018975.1 Mariprofundaceae bacterium
CGAGCTCGTGCATTGAAGCGCACCGAATTGGCCCAACCGCGCCCCGCCCCCAGCACATCACCGAACGAAAAGCCGCCGCAGGCGACCAACCCCTGCACGTCGGCCAAGTCGGCGCGGCCGGCAATGAGATCGGACATATGCAGATCGATACAATCGAAGCCGGCGCGATCAAAGGCGGCTGCCATCTCCACCTGACCATTGACCCCTTGCTCGCGCAAAATCGCCATTTTCGGCCGCGTGCACTGCAGCATCGGTGCGGTGATATCCTCATCCGGATCAAAACTGAGCTCGGCAAACAGGCCGCGATCCGACTCATGCACAATCGCATCAAATGCCTCGCGGGCGCAGGCCGGATTGTCTCGCAGCGCCTGCATGCGATAGCTGGTCTCGCTCCAAATCTGCTGCAGCTGCTGAATCTGCCGCGCAAACAGCACCTTGCCATCGTGCCGAATGGTGAACATGCGATCATCGGTCGGCGCACCGAGCCGCACATAATGCAATCCTGCCGCATCCAGTGCCACGATCACCGCATCCCGATCACTGCGGCGCAGCTGAATCACCGCGCCCAGCTCTTCGTTGAAGAGGATCGATAGCGGATCGCCCGCCATGCCATCGAGATCGATGGTCATACCGCAGCGGGCGGCAAAGCCCATCTCAGCCAGCGTCACCAGCAGACCGCCATCGGAGCGGTCATGATAGGCGAGCAGTTTCCCCGCCCGATTGAGCTGCTGAATCAGCGCGAAAAAGGCTTTGAGATCAGCCGGCTCATCGAGATCGGGCACGTCACTGCCGGTGACACCATAGACCTGCGCCAATGCCGAACCGCCGAGGCGCTGCTTACCGCGCCCCAGATCGATCAGGATGAGATCACTCTCGCCGGCATCGAGGCGCAGCTCCGGTGTCAGGGTGCGGCGAATATCGTTCGCCGGTGCAAAGGCGGAGACAATCAACGACAGCGGCGAGGTCATCTCACGGGTTTGTTGACGTTCTCCATCATGTTGCCAAACCGATTTCATCGACAGCGAATCCTTGCCGACCGGAATCGAGATCCCCAGCGCCGGACAGAGCTCCATGCCGACCGCCTTCACCGTATCGTAGAGGGCGGCATCTTCACCGGCGTGGCCGCACGCCGCCATCCAGTTGGCGGAGAGTTTGACATCGCCGATCTTGTCGATCGCAGCTGCGGCGATGTTGGTCAACGCCTCGGCCACCGCCATGCGTCCGGAGGCTGCGGCATCGAGTACGGCCACCGGCGTGCGCTCACCCATGGCCATCGCTTCGCCGCACTGCTGCACATAATCGCGCGCCGTCACCGCCACATCGGCCACCGGCACCTGCCAGCGCCCGATCATCTGATCGCGCGCTACCAGTCCGGTGATCGAGCGATCACCGATGGTGATCAGGAAGGTTTTGTCGGCCACCGCCGGCAGCCGCAGCACACGCTCCACCGCTTCCTCCAGCGACAGATCGGCCAGCTTGAGCGGCAGCGGCGGCGTCTGCTGATGGGTGACATGGCGCTCCATCTTCGGCGGCTTGCCGAGCAGCATCTCGAGCGACACATCAACCACGCGGTTATCAAACTCGGGGTCATGCACCACCAGCTCGCGCTCCTCTTTCGCTTCACCCAGCACCGCGAAGGGGCAGCGCTCACGCGCGCAGAGATCGGAAAAACGCTCACGTGACTGCGGCGCAATGGCCAGCATATAGCGCTCCTGCGCCTCGTTGCACCAGATCTGCATCGGGCTCATGCCCGGCTCCATGTTGTGCACCGCGCGCAGATCGATCCAGCCGCCGCGTCCGGCATCATCGATCAGCTCCGGCACAGCGTTGGAGAGGCCGCCGGCGCCGATGTCGTGAATGAAGAGGATCGGATTCTCATCGCCCAGTTGCCAGCAGCGGTCGAGTACCTCCTGACAGCGCCGCTCCATCTCCGGATTACCGCGCTGCACCGAATCGAAATCGAGCGACTCGGCATTGGCGCCGGCATCCATACTCGACGCCGCACCGCCGCCGAGGCCGATCAACATCGCCGGCCCCCCGAGCTGAATAATCAGACTGCCGGCCGGCACTTCACCCTTCTGCACATGGCGCGCATCGATATTGCCGACACCACCGGCGATCATGATCGGCTTGTGGTAGCCGCGCAGATCGCTGCCATCCTGCGCCTGCGACACGTCCTGCTCATATGTACGGAAATAGCCGGCCAGATTGGGGCGGCCGAACTCATTGTTGAAGGCGGCAGCACCAATCGGCCCCTCGATCATAATATCGAGCGGCGAAACGATACGCGCCGGCTTGCCGAAATCGCGCTCCCACGGCTGTTCAAAATCGGGGATGCGGAGATTGGAGACCGAGAAGCCGCACAGCCCCGCCTTGGGCTTGGAGCCGATGCCGGTCGCCCCCTCATCGCGAATCTCGCCGCCGGAACCGGTCGCCGCACCGGCGAAGGGGGAGATGGCGGTGGGATGATTGTGCGTCTCCACTTTCATCAGAATATGGGTCTCGTCATTGTGCTCGGCGTAGTGGTGGTCGGCATCGGGATAAAAACGGCGGCTCGCACCGCCGGCAATCACCGAAGAGTTGTCGCTGTAGGCGACCAGCGTGCCCTCCGGGCTCGTTTCGTGCGTGTGGCGAATCATAGAAAAGAGAGAGCGCGGCATTGCCTCGCCGTCGATCACCCAGTCGGCATTGAAGATCTTGTGGCGGCAGTGCTCGGAGTTGGCCTGCGCGAACATCATCAGTTCGGCATCGGTGGGGTTGCGTTTGAGCGCCGAAAAGTTCTCCAGCAGGTAGTCGATCTCATCCTCGGCCAGTGCCAGACCCATGTCGCGATTGGCCGCCACCAACGCCGCGCGGCCACCGTTGAGGATGTCGATGGTGGTCAGCGGCTGCGGCGCATGATGGGCAAAGAGTGTCGCCAGCTCCGCTACATCGGCCAGCACGGATTCTGTCATACGATCATGCAGCAGAGCGGCAACCGTGGTGCGCTGCCCGGCATCAATGCCGTCCATCTGATAAGCGATGCCGCGCTCCAGCCGTTGCAGCGCATGCAGGCCGCAGAGCTGAGCGATGTCGGTCGCCTTGCTCGACCATGGGCTGATCGTACCGATACGCGGCACCACCAGAAACAGCCCCGCATCAGCAGAGGCTTGAAACGCCGCCGGCGGGTGATCGAGCAACTCGGCC
>JALUXN010000084.1 GCA_027018975.1 Mariprofundaceae bacterium
CGCCTGCATCACCGCCCGCGAGACAATATTCTCACTGGCGATCAGCTCCAGCGTATGTTGTTGGCGACCCAGCTCTGCAGCAATCGCCTCCTGCACCGCCGAGTCAGCCAGCGGTGCATTAAAGAATTGGTTTCGGTTAGACATGTAATCTCCTGAAAATCATAAGAAAAGTAGATATTGCATCGCGCAATAAAATGCAAATTAAAACAACGCGTTCAGAGCGCCGCATTATGGCAAAGCCCGCTGCTGCCGTCATCCTCGGATCTGCGCTCGTGCCGCAATCAGAGTGGTGAGAAGAACGCCTGCATCAACAATCCCGCTGCAAAGAGCGCGCCGACGCGATGCGATTTCAAAAAGAAGTTGAAGCCCCAAGCCTCTCCGCGCTGCAGCAGTTCACCACACAGAAAGAGCTGCAGCATCAGCGCCAGCCACCAGCCTATCCCGACCCAGAAACCGCCATGATACCAAGCCGCGACACCGAGCAGGGCAATGAACAGGATAGCCAGCAGCACAATCGCCGCGATCGCCCGGTCACCCAGCCAGATTGCCGTCGATTTGACACCGATCCTGATGTCATCATCACGATCGCCGAGTGCATATGCCGTATCGTAGGCGAGCGACCAGCAGATATTGGCAGCAAACAGCAGCCACGGCTCAATCTGCGCAACACTCCCCTGCTCCGCCGCCCAGGCCATCACCGCTCCCCAGCCAAACGCCATACCCAGCCACGCCTGCGGAAAGTGGCTGTAACGTTTCAAGAACGGGTAGCAGGCGGCCAGCACGGCGCCGACAACTGCCAGCGCCATCACCAGCGGGGACGTTTGCATCACCAGCAGTAGCGCAACCAGCAGCATCAGCACAAAGCCGATCAGCGCCGCGCCCGGGGCAATCGCTCCGGCTGCAATCGGGCGTGTTTTTGTGCGCTCGACATGGGGATCGAAGTGGCGATCCGCGAAGTCGTTGATCACACACCCAGCCGAACGCATCAGCAACACGCCGGCAATAAAAATCACACTATGCTTTAGGCTCGGGAGACCATCGGCAGCGGCAAGCAGCCCCCACAGTGTCGGCCAGAGCAACAGCCAGTAGCCGACCGGCCGATCGATACGCAGCAGGCGATACCAATCTTCGCATGATCCAAGCGGACGGAGCGACAGTGTGGCCATCAGCGCATCCGTTCAGCTGCAGTAACGACGTGCGCTTGCATCGATGCGTTTCCACATCTCGGGATGAAACAGCTCCACAACAAGCGCCCGTGCACCGGAGGGTGAACGCAAGACCGAGCGGCGCGCCCAACGCGCATCCGGCGCACGCTCTGTCTCAACCTGCGCAACACTGAGATCGGAACGGGCCAGCGAGAGGCCGCGATCAAGCAGGAGATTGCCCAGCGGTCGCTGACCGGCTTGCAACTCCTCCATCAACGAAGCGGGCAGCCCATCCAGCGGCAACACCGACTCGGCATCGAACATGACCGAGCCGCGATGCATCAGCGACACTTGTCGGCGCAGCGCCGAATCCCCCTCGGCGCATTTGAGTAGTTGAGCCTCATGGGCGGTGACGCAATCAACAAATTGATCATGCAACTTGACGTTCAATTGAATACCGTAGTGGCGCTCCAGAAAACGGGTCAACGAGCCGGCTGTCGTGAGCACCGCCGCACAGTCACGATTCACACCATAAGCTTGCGGTTTCCAGTATCGAACCGATTGCCAGTCTTGTGCATCAAGGGCGCCAAAAAACATGCTCGCATCATGGGCGTTCCAGTTGCGCGGTCAAGCACCAGCCTTGTCATCACGATGCCCTAGATGCTTGCAATCAACCACGGCTTCGGGCGAAATGCTGGCATGAGATGTCGATTGTATGTGCAACAGCCATTGCAGATTGGTCAACGGGTGATACTGCCCGCTGATCAAACCCACTATTTACGCAGCGTGATGCGCCTGCAGCGTGGCGATGCGGTGCTGCTCTTCAATGGCGAAGGTGGCGAATTCGGCGCGCTTATCGATCATCTGAACCAGCACGCCGGTGAACTGTGTGTGCAGGATTTTTTCGATCCATCACGGGAGATGGGGCTGAACGTGCACATCATTCAAGCCGCCTGTCGCAATGAAAAAATCGAGCATGTCTTGCAAAAAAGCACCGAGCTGGGTGCGGCATCGTTGCATATTGTACGCAGCGAACGCAGCACACTCAAACTCAACGAGGCCAAGCTGCAACAGCGGCTGCAACGCTGGCAAAAGATTGTCATCGAAGCGGCCGAGCAGAGCGGGCGAACACGAGTGCCGTCAGTGAGTTGGCACGCGCGCTTGAGTGACCTGCCACGGCTGCACCTACAGGGCGCGGGGTATGTGATGCATCCAGCGGCGGCGCAGAGCTGGCAACAGCTGCGTGCATCCTTGACCGCGCATCGTGATCTCCGTATTGCCATTGGCCCGGAGGGCGGCTGGAGTCCGGCGGAACTGCAGATGCTGACGCAATGCGATTTCACCCCGCTGCAATTCGGCCCGCGCATTATGCGCACCGAAACCGCCGCGCCAGCTATCCTCGCCGCACTCCAAGCGCTGCTCTAAAGCACACGAGCGAGCAGCAACGCCCTAAGCGTTCAGCAGTTTGCTGATCATGTCACTGAGTTCGTCGAAATGGACCGGCTTGCTCATCATCACGCTCCGCTCCGGCAGTGTATCGCTGCCCATCTCGCCCCGCTCATAGCCGGTCACAAAGATAAACGGCACCGCCGGCGCGATGGCGTGCACCGCTTCAGCCAGTTCGCGGCCGCCGCAGTGCGGCATTACCACATCGGAGATCACCATCTTCACTTCGTCGGCGTGCGCTTTGAACTGCGCAATGGCCTGTTCGCCGTCGCTGGCCTGCAGGACGCGATAACCGAGTGACTCCAGCACTTCCGCGGTCGTCTGCAACACATGCGCCTCATCATCCACCAGCAGAATCAGCTCGCCGTGGCCGGCCACCGTATCGCGCGTCTCACGCTGCGCGGCCTCCGCCTCCGACTGCAGCGGCAGGTAGATGTGGAAGGTGGTTCCCGCACCGATTGCACTCTCCACGTCAACAAACCCCGCATGGGTGCGCACCGCACCGAACACCATGGAGAGCCCCAGTCCGGTCCCCTTACCCTGCTCTTTGGTGGTGAAAAACGGCTCGAACAGGTGCTCGATATG
>JALUXN010000085.1 GCA_027018975.1 Mariprofundaceae bacterium
GGCCCAACAGTGTCATGCGCGCCCGCCGTGCGTTGGATGAGTATGACATCCGCGGCATGAAGACCACCCTCCCATTCTACCGCCATATTGCCGCCTCCGAGGTCTTTATGCGCGGCGAGTTCAACACCGGCTTCATGGATCAGCATCCGGAGCTACTCGAATATAACGACAATGAACGACGCGAAGACATCGCTGCCGCAGTGGCAGTCGCCATCGCCGTCCATGCCGGCCTGTAACAGGCGCGGCTGAAAATATCACACCCGAAGGTATCACCATGACAGAGACAACACACAAACTCGCGATCACCGAACTGGCCCTGCGCGACGGCCATCAATCGCTGCTGGCGACCCGCATGCGGCTCGATGACATGCTGCCCATCTGCGCGCAGCTCGATGCGATCGGCTACTGGTCGATCGAAGCATGGGGTGGTGCCACCTTCGACACCTGCCTGCGCTATCTCAAAGAGGGGCCGTGGGTGCGGCTGCGCGAACTGAACAAGGCGCTGCCGAACACGCCGATCCAGATGCTCCTGCGCGGCCAGAATCTCCTCGGTTACCGACACTATGCCGACGATGTGGTACGCAAATTTGTCGATCTGGCTGCCAGCAACGGCGTCGATATTTTCCGCGTCTTCGATGCCATGAACGACCTGCGCAATGTGCGCACTGCCATCCAGCAGGTGAAGGCCAACGACAAACATGCCGAAGGCACCATCTGCTACACCACCAGCCCCGTCCACACGCTCGACTACTTCGTCGAGCTCGGCAAAGGCTTTGAGGACATGGGTTGCGACACGCTGGCCATCAAGGATATGGCCGGCCTGCTCACACCGAGCGCCACCCGCGAGTTGATCACAGCGCTGAAGCAGACCATCTCCATTCCGCTGCATCTGCATTCGCACGCCACCGCCGGCGTCGCCGAGATGGTGCAGTGGGAGGCGGTGCATGCCGGTTGCGATATTATCGACACCGCCATCAGTCCGCTCGCCGGCGGCACCAGCCACCCGCCCACAGAGGCGATGGTCGCCGCCTTTGCCGGCACCGACTACGACACCGGCCTCGACCTGATCGCCCTGCAGGAGGTCGCCGCCTACTTCAAAGAGGTGCGCAAAAAGTATGCCCGCTTCGAGTCGGACTCCACCGGCGTCGATACACGCGTCTTCGTCAATCAGATCCCCGGCGGCATGATCTCCAATCTGGCCAACCAGCTGCGCGACCAAGGCGCGCTCGACAAGATGGATGCCGTACTCGATGAAATCCCGCGCGTGCGCAAAGATTTCGGCTACCCGCCGCTGGTCACGCCGACCAGCCAGATCGTCGGCACGCAGGCGGTGCTGAATGTCATCTCCGGCAAGAAATATAAAGTGATCACCAACGAAACGCGCGACTACCTGCGCGGCCTCTATGGCCATGCACTGGGTGAGATCAACGCCGACGTGCGCCAGCTGGCTATCGGCGATGAGGAGCCGGTGCATGTGCGTCCGGCCGATCTACTCGAGCCGGAGCTCGATCAACTCACCCGCGAGCTCGGCGACCGCGCCAAGACGGTCGAGGATATCCTCTCCTACGCTATGTTCCCGACTATTGCGCTCGAATTCTTCGAGGAGCGCGCCAGCGGAGAATTCAAGCCGGAGCCACTCGATATACCGGCCGAGCCGCATGCCGATACGGTCACCGCGCAACCGCTCGCGCCGACTGAATTCAACATCACCATCCACGGCGAGGAGTACCATATCCGCATCGAAGGCTCCGGCCACAAGAGCGAAGATGTCCGCCCCTTCTATGTGCGTGTCGATAATGTACTCGAAGAGATCATGCTCGAACCGCTCACCGAGGTGGTGCCGACCCATGACGGCAGCATCGACAGCCGCAAAGCCTCGCGCGGCTCCAAGCGCCCCAAAGCGCGCAACGACAGCGATGTCACCACGCCAATGCCCGGCCGCATTGTGGCGATCAATGTCGCCGTGGGAGATAAAGTCGAGGCGGGCGACACCGTGCTCACCGTGGAGGCGATGAAGATGGAGAATCAGGTACTGGCGCCGGTGGCCGGCAGCGTGAAGGCGATCCACGTCAGCGAGGGGGACTCGGTCAATCCGGACGAGTGCCTGATCGAGCTGGACAGCTAACCCGCAGCAATCACACCGACAACTCCACACAAGGACGCAAGCCATGGCCATTGATCTTCAACCAATTACCATCTCTGGAAA
This sequence comes from Mariprofundaceae bacterium, assembly GCA_027018975.1. GTDB lineage: Bacteria > Pseudomonadota > Zetaproteobacteria > Mariprofundales > Mariprofundaceae > Mariprofundus. The sequence continues at coordinate 2,207 of JALUXN010000085.1, forward strand.
AGAGGTACTGCCGTTGATCGAAGGCGGCAAGGGAGTCGCCATCTCCACCGGCGAGAGCTCGGGGGCGTGGGCGGCTGCCGGCGGTATCGGCACCTTTTCGGCGGTCAACGCCGATGACGTCGATGACCAGGGCAATGTCATCCGCACCGTTTATCAGGGTCGCAGCCGTAAGGAGCGCTTTGAGGAGCTGGTTGCGCAAGGCATCAAAGGCGGCATCAAGCAGGCCAAAATCGCCCATGAAGTCGCTGGCGGCGAAGGGCGGTTGCATATGAATGTGCTGTGGGAGATGGGCGGTGCCGAGCGGGTGCTCGAAGGGGTGATGGAGGGGGCTAAAGGCTTAATCCACGGCATCACCTGCGGTGCCGGCATGCCGTTCAAACTGGCGCCCTTGGCAGCCAAATACAATGTCTACTACTACCCGATCATCTCCTCCTCACGTGCCTTCCGCGCCCTCTGGCTGCGCTCCTACCGCAAACTGCCGGAGCTGCTCGGCGGCGTGGTCTATGAAGACCCGTGGCTGGCCGGCGGCCACAACGGCCTCTCTAACTCCGAAGACCCGGAGACGCCGGAAGATCCATATCCGCGCGTCGCTGCACTGCGCAAGACGATGAACGACTTCGGTCTGCACAACACCCCGATCATCATGGCCGGCGGCGTCTGGTTCCTGCGCGAATGGGCGCACTGGCTCAATAATCCCGAAATCGGTCCGATCACCTTCCAGTTCGGCACCCGCCCGCTACTCACGCAGGAGAGCCCGATCTCCGATCTCTGGAAACAGCGCCTGCTCACGCTCAAAGAGGGCGACATCAAGCTCAACCGCTTCTCGCCGACCGGCTTCTACTCCTCGGCGGTCTATAATAGTTTCCTGCATGAACTCTACGAACGCTCCGACCGCGAAACCGCCTTTGTCGATCACCCCGCCGGCGACCACTGCGAGCCATTCACCTTCGGCGTGCGCAA
>JALUXN010000086.1 GCA_027018975.1 Mariprofundaceae bacterium
GAGAGAGTGATGATTCAAACAGATGTGAAAGAGCTTGGGCCACAGGAATACCTGGTGACGGTCACCGTGGCACAGAGTGAGTATGACCGGATTTATGGTGAGAAGCTGAAGAGGCTCTCGACACAGGTGAAGATGCCTGGTTTTCGGCCGGGGAAGACGCCGGTTAATCACCTGAAGAAACAGTTTGCCGGCAAGTTGCATGAAGATACGGTCAATGCACTGCTGCAGACCCACTTTATCGGCGCGATCGAGGCCTCTGAACTGAAGCCGGCGGCGCAGCCGGAGCTGGCGATTCCGGCGGATCAGCCGGATGAGGGTTTTGCCTTTACCATGAAAGTTTCGACTTGGCCGGAGGTGGAACTGGTTGATCTCGGCACGCTCAAGTTCGATGAGACGATTGTCGAGGTGGAGGAGAGCGATGTCGATCAGGTGATCGATCGGCTGATGAACTCACAGGTCAAATATGAGGTCGAAGAGGGGCGTGCTGCTGAGCAGGGTGATCAGCTGCATATCGATTTTGTCGGTTCGATCGATGGTGAAGAGTTTGACGGCGGTAAGGGTGAAGATGTGCCGCTGGTGCTGGGTGAAGGGCGCTTTATTCCCGGCTTCGAGGAGCAGTTGATCGGTGCCAAGGCCGGTGATGATGTGACCGTGAATGTGACCTTCCCCGAGGACTATCAGGCGCCGAATCTGGCTGGGAAAGATGCCAGCTTTGCCTGCTTGGTGAAGAGTGTCGGGCGGGCGGAGAAGCCGGCGGATGAGGATGCGCTGGCGGCGCTGTTGAAGTTTGATTCAGCCGAGGATCTGCGTGCCGACAGCCGTAAGCGGCTGGAAGAGGAGGCGCGTGAAGGCTCCTACACCACCACCCGCGAGGCGGCCATTGATGCGTTGATCGAGGCGCATCCGATGGAACTGCCGGCAGCGGTCATTGAGCAGGATCAGGCGGAGATGACCAAGCGCGTGGTCGAGAACATGAAGCATCAGGGCGTGCCGAATCCGGAAGAGATGGCCAAGAGCGATGAGTTCAAAGAGGAGATTCGTATCCGTTCGCTGCGTGGCCTGAAGACCTCGGTGCTGCTGCAGAAGGTACGCGATGTGGCGGACTTGCAGCTGGAGGAGTCCGAGGTTGAAGCGGAGATCGATCGCCAGTCGTTGCAGTATGGCGAGCAGCGTGAAGGCTTCAAGGCGTGGATCAAGACTCAGAAAGAGCAGATCGCCATGATCAAGGATTCGCTGCTGGAGCGCAAATGTGTCGAGTATGTGATTGCGCAGGCCGATACGACGCCGGTGAAGGTGTCGCTCTCCGACTGGCAGGATGCGCGCGATCGCGATGATGAAGAGTAGATCGCTGCACCGACGGCGTTGGATCAAACAGAATATCAACAAGGGGCAAGCATGAATCTGGTACCGGTAGTAGTGGAGCATACGGCGCGCGGTGAGCGCTCCTACGATATTTTTTCGCGGCTGCTCAAAGAGCGCATCATCTTTTTGAACGGCGCGGTCGATGACCATGTCGCCAATCTGATTATCGCCCAGCTGCTCTTTCTCGAGTCTGAGGGGCCGGATAAGGATATTTACCTCTACATCAACAGCCCAGGCGGCGTGGTGACCTCCGGCCTGGCGATCTACGATACGATGCAGTATATCCGCTGCGATGTTTCCACCCTCTGTGTCGGACAGGCGGCGAGTATGGGCGCGCATCTGCTGGCTGCCGGTACGGCCGGTAAACGCTACGCGCTGCCCAATGCGCGCATCATGATCCATCAGCCGCTGGGTGGATTTCAGGGGCAGGCGACCGACATCGAGATCCACGCCCGCGAAATCATCAAGCTCAAAGAGCATCTGAACAAGATGCTCGCCGGCCACACCGGGCAGCCGCTGGAGAAGTTGAGCGAGGATGTCGAGCGCGATTACTTCTTGACCGCAGAGGAAGCGAAAGATTACGGTTTGGTTGATGCTGTGCTGACGTCGCGCGAAGAGGTGGCGGCGCAGGCAGCAGACCGAGGTGCAGATGACGCAGAGTAAGGGCGACAACACACTATATTGTTCATTTTGCGGTAAGTCGCAGCATGATGTAAAAAAACTGATCGCAGGGCCGACCGTATTCATCTGTGACGAGTGTATCGAGCTCTGCAACGAGATTATCGTCGAAGAGCTGGGCGATGCGCCGGCGGAAGAGAAAAAAGAGGGTGGCCTGCCGCGCCCGGCGGAGATCAAAGCCTATCTCGATGAGTATGTGATCGGTCAGGAAGGCCCCAAGCGGCTGCTCTCGGTGGCGGTCTATAACCACTACAAACGGATCGCCCACAACGAAAAATCCGATGTCGAAATTGCCAAATCCAATGTGCTGCTGCTCGGCCCGACCGGTTCGGGTAAGACACTGCTGGCGCAGACGCTGGCGCGGGTCTTCGATGTGCCATTTGTGATGGCCGATGCGACGACGCTGACCGAGGCGGGCTATGTCGGCGAAGATGTTGAGAATATCATCGTCAAACTGCTGCAGGCGGCCGATTATGATGTGGAGAAGGCGCAGCGCGGCATTATCTATATCGATGAGGTCGATAAACTCTCGCGCAAGGCGGAGGGACCATCGATTACCCGCGATGTCTCCGGCGAGGGCGTGCAGCAGGCGCTGCTCAAGCTGATCGAAGGCACGGTCGCCTCCGTGCCGCCGCAGGGCGGGCGCAAACATCCACAGCAGGAGTTTACGCAGGTCGATACGACCAATATCCTGTTTGTGTTGGGCGGTGCCTTTGCCGGTCTGGAGAAGTTGATCGAGGCGAAGGGTAAATCGCGTTCGATCGGTTTCGGCGCCGAGGTGAGTACCGAGGATGAGAAGGATATTGGCGAGATTCTTAAACAGGTGGAGCCGGAGGATCTGATTAAATTCGGTCTGATTCCGGAGCTGGTCGGGCGACTGCCGGCGGTGGCGACCTTGAGTCATCTCGACAAGGCAGCGCTGCTGCGGATCTTGACCGAGCCGAAGAATGCGCTGGTCAAGCAGTATGCGGCGCTGATGCAGTATGATGGTGTCGAGCTGAGCTTCACCGACGATGCGCTGGAGGCGATTGCCGCCAAAGCGATCGAGCGCAAAACCGGCGCGCGCGGCCTGCGGGCAATTATGGAGTCGGTCATGCTCGAT
>JALUXN010000087.1 GCA_027018975.1 Mariprofundaceae bacterium
GCCGGATGGTGGAGGAGGTGTGATGATGCGAATCGGCCATGGCTATGATGTGCACGCCTTTGCGGCGGGGCGCAAGTTGATCCTCGGCGGGGTGGAGGTGCCCAGCGCGCGTGGTTTGGCCGGTCATTCGGATGCCGATGTGTTGATTCATGCGCTCTGTGACGCGCTGCTCGGTGCGGTGGGGCTGAATGATATTGGCCACCATTTTCCCGACAGCGATGCGCAGTATGCGGGCATCGACAGTACCAAGTTGTTGGTGCATGTGCGGCAGCTGTTGCAGGAAGGGGGGTGGCAGGTGGGCAATGTCGATTGCACCATTATCGCCCAAGAGCCGAAGCTGGCGCCCTACATTGAAGCGATGCGGCTGCGGCTGGCGGAGCTGTTGATGGTGGCGCGCGATGCGGTGAATGTGAAGGCGACGACGACCGAGCGGCTCGGTTTTGTCGGGCGCGCGGAGGGGATTGCCGCCGAAGCGGTGGCGCTGGTGGAGCGTTGCTAGCGCGTTTGTCGCTCTTTTCTTGTAACGTCACTGTTCATTGAGGTCGCCCATGGTTTGTTCGATAGCAAGGCGAACACGCGCAGTGTGCTTGCTGCACATGGGCATGTTCAACGCAGCTAGCGGGTAAACGGTGGGATGAGCTGAACGGTTACTCTATAACCACAATTTCCAACGGATTGTTCCCCGATTAAATCGGACTAGAATGCTCCCCATTATTGCGCAGCCTTATCTTCCGCTGTGGCAGACAGGGGTGATGGTGTTACGACTGACTAAATTGACTGATTATGGCATTCTGCTGATGACCCATATGGCCGCTTCGGAGCAGGGGCGTTTTTCGGCGGGGGAGCTGGCCGAGGCGACACAGATACCGGCGCCGACGGTGAGCAAGCTGCTGCAGATGTTGTTGCATGAGGGGATGCTGGAGTCGGTGCGCGGCGCCAAGGGCGGCTACCGGCTGCGGCGCTCGGCGGAGCAGATCAATGTGCGCGATATCATTCATGTCTTTGAAGGCGCCATCGCCCTGACCGAGTGCAACCGCGACGATGGCGGTGACTGCGCGCAACACGCTGCCTGCCTGACCAGCAACAACTGGAAACGGATCAACCACGCTGTCGGCCAGGCGCTGCAGGACATTTCACTGGCCGATATGAGCGCACAAAATTTCATGCCGATCTTCAAACTGCAGCGGGGCATCGCCATTGGACATCCCACCCATGACTGACACGACCGAACACGACTCGCACGACATCGACAATAGCCCGGAGGCGCTGGCTCAGCGCGGCTACGATGCCGGCTTCACCACCGATATTGAGACCGACACCCTGCCGCCGGGGTTGGATGAGGATGTGATCCGCCACATCTCTGCCAAGAAGGATGAGCCGCAGTGGCTGCTCGATTGGCGGCTGGAGGCGTTCCGCCACTGGCAGACGATGACGGAGCCGCACTGGGCGCATGTCCATTACGATCCGATCGATTATCAGTCGATCTCCTACTTCTCGGCGCCGAAATCGCAGGAGGATGGGCCGCAGAGTCTTGATGAGGTCGATCCAAAACTGCTGGAGACCTACGAGAAGCTGGGTATTCCACTGCGCGAGCAGGAGATGCTGGCCGGTGTGGCGGTCGATGCGGTGTTCGATTCGGTGTCGGTGGCGACCACGTTCAAAGAGAAATTGAAGGATGCCGGGGTGATTTTCTGCCCCATTTCGGAGGCGGTGCGCGACTACCCGGAGCTGGTGCAGCAGTATCTTGGTTCGGTGGTGCCGACGGGAGATAATTTTTACGCCGCGCTCAATTCGGCGGTGTTTACCGATGGCTCGTTTGTCTTTGTTCCCAAAGGGGTGCGCTGTCCGATGGAGCTCTCCACCTATTTCCGCATCAATGCGCTCAATACCGGCCAGTTCGAGCGCACGCTGATCATCGCCGAAGAGGGGGCTTATGTCTCCTATCTGGAGGGGTGCACGGCGCCGCAGCGGGATGAAAACCAGCTGCATGCTGCGGTTGTGGAGCTGGTGGCGCTCGATGATGCGCAGATCAAATATTCGACGGTGCAGAACTGGTACCCCGGCGATGAGAATGGTGTCGGTGGCATTTATAACTTCGTCACCAAGCGCGCCGACTGCCGTGGCCGGCGCTCGAAGGTAAGCTGGACACAGGTGGAGACGGGCAGCGCCATCACTTGGAAATATCCCAGCTGCATCTTGCGCGGCGATGAGTCGGTCGGCGAATTTTACTCGGTGGCGCTGACCAAGATGCGTCAGGAAGCTGACACCGGCACCAAGATGATCCACCTCGGCAAAAACACCAAGAGTACCATCGTCTCCAAAGGGATCGCCGCCGGCCACGGCCAGCAGGCCTATCGCGGGCTGGTGAAGATTGGCAAGGGAGCGGATGGGGCGCGCAATTATACACAGTGCGATTCGCTGCTCATTGGCGACACCTGCGGCGCGCACACCTTCCCCTACATCGAAGTGGCCAATCCGACGGCGACCATGGAGCACGAGGCGACCACCTCCAAGATCGGCGAAGATCAGCTCTTCTACTGCCAGCAGCGCGGCATTTCGGAGGAGGATGCGGTCAATCTGATCGTCAACGGCTTCTGCAAAGATGTCTTCAACGAGCTGCCGATGGAGTTTGCCGTCGAGGCGAACCGTCTGATGGAAGTCTCGCTCGAGGGCGCGGTCGGATAATGATTCCCAACAAAGAAGGGTTATATTTATGATTACAATTAAAGATTTACATGTATCGGTCGGCGATAAGGCGATTTTGAAGGGGATCAATCTCCATATCGCCGCTGGTGAGGTGCACGCCATCATGGGGCCGAACGGCTCGGGGAAATCGACGCTCTCTAATGTGATTGCCGGCCGTGGTGGTTACACGGTGACGCGCGGCTCGATCACCTACAATGGCAAGGATCTGCTCGCCATGTCGCCGGAGGAGCGCGCTTGGGAGGGGATTTTCCTCGCCTTTCAATACCCGGTCGAAATCCCCGGTGTGAACAACACCTACCTGCTCAAGGCGGGGGTCAATGCCAAGCGCAAACACCACGGCGAGCCGGAGCTGGATGCGATGGATTTTTTGCAGCTGGTCAAGGCGAAGGCGCGGCTGGTGGAGCTGGATGAGGCGTTTCTTTCGCGCG
>JALUXN010000088.1 GCA_027018975.1 Mariprofundaceae bacterium
GAAGTGATCGCCAGCCACCAGCGCAACGATCACGGTTAAAGCAATGAAATGGGCGCTGATCATCACCACCGGCCTGCTGCTGGCCGGCGTCGCAGCTTTCATCATCATGGCCATCCAGTCGCAACAACCACCGGCCACACTCGGCCTGCAGCAAGGCAAACTGTACCCCTGCCCGCCATCACCCAACTGCCTATGCAGCGAAGCCGGCAACGACCCGCAGCACACCACCGCACCCATCCCCTACACGCCCGAACGGTGGCAACGCCTGCGCACCATCATCACCGCCCACGGCGGCATCATCGCGCAGGAGAACGCGCACTACCTGCACGCCACCTTCCGCTCGCCACTCTTTCACTTTGTCGATGACTTGGAGCTGCGCCTCGATCCCGACGCCAAGCTCATCCACCTCCGCGCCGCCTCCCGCGTCGGCCACTCCGACCTCGGCATCAACCGCAAACGCATCAACGCAATTTGCACCGCCCTCGACCACACACCACGTTAGCCCTCACACCATTTCAGGACGTAACTCTTGAGTAACAACACAATGACGTTCATCCCCGAGTGCTTCTATCGGGGATCCATGGCCGCGCGGATTCCTGACAGAACCATAGGATGACGATTGCTTACACCACCAAACGGCGCAACTCACTATCAGCCATCTGCAGATCCTCACTGAGATCATGCGCCAGACGCATCAGCAGCCGCACACCGAGGTCGGGATGGGCTTTGCAGAGGCGTTTGAGGGTGTTGTGATGGATGGTGGCGACATGGCAATCGCTGATGGCGCGGGCATCGGTTTCACACGGCCCCGGCTCCAGAAAGCGCGTTTCACCAATCGCCATGCCGGCGCCAAACGTCGCTAGGCGTAAACGCTTCTTTCTGCCGTAAGGCAACAGCAGCTCCACATCGCCCGACAGAATCACAAACAGCAGATCGCTCTGCTTGCCGTGACGAAACAGATAGTCGCGCGCCTTGAAATGTTTATCGCCAAAGAATGATGCCAGCTGCGCCTGCTCGGCCGGCGAAAAGACTGAAAACAGCTCCGAATCAGTGAGCGCGATCTGCCGCATCTGCCGCCCACCCTCGCAGCCGCAATAACGATCGAGAATCCGCTCCTCGGCGTACTCCAAGCCCTGATCGGTCTCGGTGAAGGTGCGCAGACGCACATCTTTGTGATAGGGGATCAACCGCTCATGGCGGTGGCCATGTCGCTTCACCAGCCCCATACTCTTGGGCACATGCGTCAAAATCAGCTCGCCATCGCGCTGCCGCATCATGCCGGAGATATGCTCGATCATGCGCAGCGCTGTCAAATCCACTTGGGTGACACGGCGCAGATCGAGGATAATGTAGTGCGCCTGTTGCAGGTCGGGCAGCATCGTATCGTAGAGGTGATCCACCGTGCCGAAAAAGAGCGTCCCCTTCAGTTCATAGCCGACAATCGCTTCAGGGTGTTCGCAGAGGCAACGGCACTCCGACTTAATGCGCCGGCGCAACGAGCTGCGCTCACGCAGATCCCAGCGCCGCTGCACCACCGCCGACTGCACCTGCGCGCGGATAAATTCGACCACCGCCAACGCCACGCCAACACCCACCGCCACCATCAGATCGACCAGCAGCGTCACCACAATCACCACCAGCGCAATGGCGCCATCCATGCGCGCCTGCGGCGTGCGCAGCCAGCGGAGGATATCTTTATCGAGCATGCTGAAGATCGCGACATCCATGATAATGCCGGCAAAGACGCTGATCGGCAGCCCGCCCGCCACCGGGCTCATGAACAGAATCAGCAGCAGCATGCAGCCGGCAGTGACCAGCCCCGCCCACTGGCGACCGCCACTCTCAATGGCCACCAGCGTCGCACCGGTCGTACCCGCTCCCGCCATACCGCCGGCCAATGCGCTGAGCAGATGACCGCTCCCCTGCCCCAACAGCTCCCGCCGCGCATGGTGTCGCTCGCCGGTCGCCACATCGGCCACCACCGACGTGAGCAGCGTATCGAGCGAAGCGAGCACCGCCAGCGCCAGCGCCGAACCAGCCATCAACGGCCACGGCAGCTGCTGCAGATCCGCCACATGCAGCACACTGATCACAGTGCCGAACTGCAGATCCTGCAACTGCGGCAGCGTGCCGATCACCCAGGCAGCCGGCAGCCTCACCCCCTGCAGATGCACCATCAGGTGAAAGGCCAGCGTACCCGCCACCAAGCCCAACACCGCAGCCGGCACACGCGCAATCCAGCGCGGTAGCCAGTGCATCGCGGCCAGCGTCACTGCTGCTGTCGCCAGCGGAATCCAGCCGCCCTGCTGCATGGTCAGTGCCGCATCGCCGCCCAGCACCACGCTGCCCTGTGAATGGATCATCAATATCGCCGTGCCGGTCATAAAACCGGAGACGACCGGATAGGGGATAAACTTGATCAGGTGTCCGAGATTGAGCAGCGCGATCAAGATCTGCAGCAGACCGGCCATCGCCACAATCAGCAGCGCCGCCGTCACCAACAGCCCATCCGCCACGCCGGCGGCCGCCAGTGATGCCAGACTGCCGGCGAGCAGCATCAACGTCGGCCCGGTCGGTGCGGCAATGAGGCCGGATGTGCCACGAAACAGACCCGATGCGAAACAGAGGCAGGCCGCAGCCATCAAGCCGGACATCGCCGCCGCGGCCGGATGGTGGGTGTAGGGCGACCAGAGGGTGATACCGAACGCCATCGCTTGCGGCAACACCAGCGCCGAAGCGGTCATGCCGCCCCAGAGATCGCCGATGCGCATGCGCCCTTCAGCCACGATCCATCACCTCATCGGTCGAACAATCTGCTTAACAATCTGCACAATATCTGCGCCGGATCATGGCAATATCCGCAGTTGCTGGCGGTAGCTGCAGATCCATCGACTCCAGATATTCGACGACAATGCGCGACACCACCAGATTGCGATACCATTTGTGATTGGCCGGCACAATGAACCACGGCGCCTGTTTGCTGCTGCAGTGGCGAAACATCGCCTCAAAAGCGTGGCGGTAGTCATCCCAATGCTGCCGTTCGCGAAAGTCCGCCTCACTCACCTTCCACCACCGCTCGGGATCATCCAGCCGTTTCTTCAGCCGCCGCAGC
>JALUXN010000089.1 GCA_027018975.1 Mariprofundaceae bacterium
AGGTGGCCGCGGCGCGTATTGAATCCCTCCTGCGTACAGCCGCACTCTGGGATGAGGTGAAGATGCGGCTGGATGCGCCGGCAGCCCAGCTCTCACTCGGTCAGCAGCAGCGGCTCTGTCTGGCGCGGGCACTGGCTTTGCAGCCGAAGCTGCTGCTGCTCGATGAGCCAACTGCGTCGCTTGATCCGCGCTCCAAACAGGCGATTGAGGCATCGCTGCACAGCTTGGCTGCACAGATGCCGCTGCTCTGTGTGACCCATGACATCGAGCAGGCCAAGCGGTTGGCGGATCGGGTGATCTTCATGTGTGACGGCCGACTGATTGAGCAGGCGGATGCGGCTGATTTTTTCAGTCGCCCGGCACGGCTCGAAAGCCGCGAATTTCTGCGCTGGGCAGTCTGCGACTGCGGCTAAGCGACGCTCTTTGGAAAAAGTGGCCGGCGCGTGTACATTTCGCCGCCATTCGCGGCTGTTGATGCGCGAGAGTTTGCTTGTTCCCCGGAGTTGTTATGCAGGTTTCCCCCCTTACCGCCCTATCCCCGCTGGATGGCCGCTATGCCGGCAAGACGGTTGAGTTGCGGCCGATTTTCAGTGAATATGGGCTGATCAAGGCGCGTGTCACTGTCGAGGTGCGCTGGTTGCAGATGCTGGCCGCGACTCCGGGCATCGCCGAGGTACCGCCCTTTTCGGCAGCGGCGAACGCCTTTCTCGATGCGCTTGTCGATGATTTCAGCGCGGCAGATGCCGAGCGGGTCAAAGCGATCGAGGCGACCACCAATCACGATGTGAAGGCGGTCGAGTATCTGCTCAAGGAGCGCGTCGCTGATCACGCGGAGCTGGCGGCGGTGAGCGAGTTTTTTCACTTCGCCTGCACCTCCGAGGATATCAACAACCTCTCCTACGCCCTGATGCTTAAAGCCGCGCGTGAGGATGTGCTGCTGCCGGCGCTGCGCGCAATTGTCACCAGCGTGCGCGATGGTGCGATCGCCTATGCCGAGCAGCCGCTGTTGGCGCGCACCCACGGTCAGACCGCCAGCCCGACGACGATGGGTAAGGAGTGGGCCAATGTCGCCTACCGGATGCAGCGCACGCTGGCGCAGATCGAGGCGGTGCCGATCATGGGTAAAATCAACGGCGCGGTGGGCAACTACAACGCCCATCTGGCCGCCTATCCCGAACTCGATTGGCCGGCGATGGCCAAAAATTTTGTCGAGTCGCTTGGCATCACTTGGAATCCGTACACCATTCAGATCGAGCCGCACGACTATATCGCGGAACTCAACGATGCCGTGGCGCGCTTCAATACGATTCTGATCGATTTCAGCCGCGATCTCTGGGGCTATATCTCGCTCGGTTACTTCAAACAGCGGGTGATTGCCGGCGAGGTCGGCTCCTCCACTATGCCGCACAAGGTGAACCCGATCGATTTCGAGAATGCAGAAGGGAACCTCGGGCTGGCCAACGCGGTGCTGCGCCATCTGGCGGAGAAGCTGCCGATCTCCCGCTGGCAGCGCGATCTGACCGACTCAACGGTGCTGCGCAATCTCGGTGTCGGATTCGGCTATTCGCTGCTCGCTTACAGCTCGGCGCAGCGCGGCTTCTCCAAGCTGGAGCTCAATGCAGCGCGTATCGATGCTGATCTGGACGCCAGCTGGGAGGTGCTCGGTGAGGCGGTGCAGACAGTGATGCGCCGCTACGGCCTGCCCAATCCGTATGAGCAGATGAAGGCGCTCACGCGCGGCAAGGGGATCACCCCGGAGCGGTTGGCCGAGTTTATCGATGGACTGGAGATCCCTGATGCCGCCAAACAGCAGCTGCGCGAGCTGACACCGGCAGGCTACACCGGCAATGCCGCAGCACAGGCGGCGGCGATTGCAGAGCAAGCGCGTTAAGCGCTTATTTCCGGGAGGGAGTCGGGAATCCACGTAGCCATCATGATTTCCCGATAGAAGCGCTCGGGGAAGAACGCTTGGTGGTTGGTGATCAACTGGCAGTCTGCGTGTTGATGGCGTCCAGTGGCCAGCGGGGGGTGGCGTCCCACTCGGTCGGCGCAGTAAATCCGGCGGCCAGTCGTTGGGCGGCGGCGTAGGCGATCATGGCGGCGTTGTCGGTGCAGTGTTGCGGTTGCGGTAGATGCAGTGTGACACCCGCTTCGCGGCTGCTCTGCGTGAGCAGTTGGCGCAGGGTCGCATTGGCGGCTACACCGCCGGCGATAATCAGATGCGGCGCGTGGTGCTGCCGGCAGGCGCGTAGTGATTTCTTCGCCAATACTTCACAGACAGCCAGCTCGATGGCGGCGGCCATATCCTGGCGCATGGTTTGATCCATCGCCTCGATGCCGCCGACCCCTTTGATGGCATACATGACTGCTGTTTTCAGGCCGGAGAAGCTGAAGTGGAGATTATCCTTGTTGAGCATCGGGCGCGGCAGTTTGAATCGCCCGGCATCGCCGCCGATGGCCAGTTTGGCAATCTCCGGGCCGCCGGGGTAGGGCAGTCCGAGCAGGCGGGCGGACTTATCGAAACACTCGCCGGCAGCATCATCGAGGGTCTGACCGATGATGGTGTAGTCGCCGATTGACTGCACCAGCACCAGCTGGGTGTGGCCGCCGGAGACAAGCAGGGTGATGAACGGAAAGGGGGGCAGTCTGTCGCTGAGGCCGGGCGCCAGCAGATGCCCCTCCATATGATGGATCGGCACTACAGGGATTTGATGCACGGCTCCGGCGGCGCGCGCGAAGGAGGTGCCGACCAGCAGCGCGCCCATCAGGCCGGGGCCGGCGGTGACCGCGAGATGATCGATCGCTGGCCAGTCGATATTGGCCGCATCGAGGAGCTGATCGACCATGGCTGGCAGCGCGGCCAGATGTTCGCGCGAGGCGACCTCCGGTACGACGCCGCCGAAACGGGCGTGGGTGGCAATCTGCGATGCGATCGATTCGGCGATAATTGCGCCGCTCTCCGCATCGCCGCGATAGAGGGCGGCGGCAGTTTCGTCGCAGGATGTTTCAATGCCGAGAATGATCATGGCCTAGAGATCGAGTGTCAGCACATGCTCTTTGAGCCAGCTACGAGTGATCTTGAAAGTGTCGGTATGTTGTGCGACCCGTT
>JALUXN010000090.1 GCA_027018975.1 Mariprofundaceae bacterium
CGATGACGCGACCACCACAGCGGCACGCATGGTGCTGATTCGCGCCGTGGCGCAGGTGATTCACAACGGCCTGTCGCTGCTCGGCGTCTCCGCGCCGGAGCGGATGTGAGAGATCGCCAGATGTTATGCCGAAATGAGCGGAGTGATCATGCGGAAAAAACGGTCATTCCCGAGGGTTTTGTCGGGAATCTACGCGGCAATGGATCCCCGATAAAAGCACTCGGGGATGACCTCTTCATCGAAGCAGTGATCGTTTTTTCTAAAGCAATGTTCATGCGATTGCCCTGCTGCAATGAGGCGGCTTGATGGCCAAGCGCGATTTCGCCCAGGTCAAAGCGCCGAGCCGGCCGGAGAAAAAGAAGGGCAAGCGGGGGAGTGGCAAGGGCGGTGAGCCGGCCAGCGGCTCCATCATTCCGGCTATCGCCATTCTGCTCGTTGCTGCCGCCTGTTTCGGTGGCGGTTTCTGGCTCGGTACGGTCAACTTGCCGACGAGCGATGAGAGCAGCCATGCACTTGCCGATCAGCAGCAGGCGCTTACCGATATTCATCAGCAGATGACACAACAGGCGAAAGCGCTGCAAGCCCAAATCGCCAGCCAGCAACAGCGGATCGCGCAGCTCAAAACAGAGGTGGCGAAGTGGAAACAGCGCGCCAATCGCGATGCCTACAGCAAGGTCGGTGAGCTTGACTTTTACACCAAGTTGCCCAAACAGCCGGTCACACCAGCGCCGGTCTCCACCCCCGCGCCAGCCGCTGTTGCGCAGACCAGCCGAAAAAACGGATCATCACGCCATCATACAGAAGCTCCCGCGCCAACGCCCAAGCCAAGCCAACAGGTCAAATCTACGCCCAAGATATCGCACATCGTTGCCGCCGAAAAGAGAGTGCACAAGCATCAGAAGGCCGCTCCGAATCACCACTTCTACCGCCTGCAGCTTGCCTCCTTCCCGACCCATGCCGATGCCGAGCAGACCAAGGCGCGGCTGACACGCGCCGGCTTTCCGGTCACCATCGAGGCGCGTAACCTCGGTGCCAAAGGGGTGTGGCACCGCCTCTACGCCGGCCCTTACGCCACCCACGACTCTGCCGCTGCAGCGCTGGTTGAGATCAAAAAAGTATCGCATCTGAAAGGATTTATCGTTCGTGATCGCTGAGGCGCGCAGTCAGCTGCGCCAGCAGTGGGTCGAGTCGGTGTTGGGGCATGCGGTTCCCATCACGCCGCTGGCTGGCGATGCTTCGTTCCGTCGCTATTTTCGTGTGCAGAACACCGATGATCGCAGCTATGTGTTGATGGATGCCCCGCCGCCGCAAGAGGATGTGCGCCCGTTTCTGGCCGTGCGCGACTGGCTGGATGCTGCCGGCCTGCGTGTCTCGGCACTGATTGCCGAAGAGCGCACTGCGGGCTTGCTGCTGCTGGAAGATTTCGGCGATGTCACCTGGGCGCGTTTTCGCGCGGCGGGTGGCGACTTGGCACCCCTCTTTACCGATGCGCTGCGCCAGTTGTCGCTGTTGCAGGCCGCCACACCGCCGGCGGATTTGACGTTGCCACCGTTTGATGCGGCGCGCATGCATCGCGAGTGCGATCTCTATCTCGATTGGTATCTGCCGCATGTGGTTGGCCACAAGCCGGATGAGGATGCGCGATCTACCTTCCATGCAGCGCTTGCGCCGTGGATTGATGAGCTGGCGGCGCTGCCGCGTGTGCCGGTACATCTGGATTATCACAGCCGCAATCTGATGCTGCCGCCTGACCTTGAACGCGGTGAACCCGCGCCGCCGCTCGGCGTCATCGATTATCAGGATGCGGTGCTCGGCCCGCTCACCTATGATCTCGCCTCACTGCTCTACGACTGCTATCAGGACTATCCCGAACCGCTCCGCCGTCACTGGAGCCATCACTACTTCGCCCAGCTGCCCGACCACCTTGTCAGCAATTTCGCCGATTTCGGGGCGTGGCATCGCGCCGTGCGCCTCACCGCACTGCAGCGCCATATCAAAGCGATCGGCATCTTCGCCCGCCTCGCCTACCGCGATGGCAAACGGCAGTTCCTCGACGAGATCCCGCTGACACGCAAGCATCTGCATGCCGAACTCGACGCCCTGTCGCTCGCACAGCTCCCGCTGCTTGTCGGCTGAAATGTCCGGATCATTGTTGATAGACGGCTTTGTGGCGTGCTGCATGCGTCGGGCAATGGCCGACAATTAAGGTTTTATTCACACGCACCACCGATTATGCTGCGCGTTCCGGTTGTTTTGAACGGTCTGTGACAAGCATGGAGAGCTGATTGCCTGAGAATATTCGCGAAATACCCTACAACTACACCTCCTATTCCGATCGTGAAATTGTCACCCGTTTCCTCGGTGAAGATGCCTGGGATGATCTGAATGTGCTGCGCACGCAGCGGCGCACGGGGCGTTCGGCGCGGATGCTGTTTGAGATCCTCGGCGACCTCTGGATGGTGGAGCGCAATCTCTTTCTGCGCAATGATCTACTGCATCACCCCCGCCGTCGCCAGCAGATGCACCGTCGTCACTACGACCGGCTGGCGCGGATCGAGGCGGGAGCGGCCGATAATCCGCGCGCCAGCAAGGTGGCCGCCTGCACGCGCAAAATGATTGAAGATTTCTACGCCTGGTTCGACGCTGAGCCGGCCAAGCGCAAGCAGGCGCGGCGCGAGTTTGCCCGCCATACCCACGCCAACAACGTCCACTTCGATGCCTACACTCTTACCCACCATGCCACCGATGCGACCGACTGGCGCCACCATGCGCCCTTCTGCGTGCTCACCCCCGACAGCGCTGAGGAGATTCCCGGGCTGATTCGGGCGATCGCGAAGCTCGATCTGGTGGTCATCCCGCGCGGCGGCGGCACGGGGTTGTGCGGCGGTTCGGTGCCGCTGACCAACAATGCGGTGATGATCAATCTGGAGAAGTTGGACACGATCGGTGCAGTGACCCGCCAAGACATTGGTACGCTGGGCGAGGTGCCGACCATCACCGCCGGCGCAGGTGCGGTGACCGGCAAGGTGATGGAGGCGTCGAAACCGCATGTCTTCGCCACCGATCCGACCAGCCTCTGGGCCTGCACCATCGGCGGCA
>JALUXN010000091.1 GCA_027018975.1 Mariprofundaceae bacterium
AACGTCATCCGCGCCACTGCCTTCTCCGGCACCATGCAGATGACCATCGAGGTCGATCCCGATTTCAAGGATCGCTCGCGGCTGGTCTCCGATATTCAGCAGGCGATCAATCGCGCCGACCTGCCCAGCGACCTGCCCGCCGATCCGGTGCTGTTCGAGGTCAAATCGGAGCAGGCTCCGGTGCTCACGTTCTCGATTTTCGGCGACTTCAAACCGCTCGAACTGAAGGCGCTGAGCAGCGACATTGAGGATGATATTCTCGATATTGACGGCGTCGCCAAGGTCTTCGTGCAGGGCGACCGCAAGGAGGAGATCCGCATAGTGCCGGATCCGGTGAAGATGCGCCGCCACCGTGTCTCCATCAACGACATTATCGCGCTGGTGCGCGGCTGGAATGTCAACGCGCCGGGCGGCCGCCTGAAGGCGCCGGAGGGGCAGAGCATTATCCGCATCACCGGCGAATTTACCTCGGCGGCGGATGCCGGCAATCTGGTGCTGCGCGCCAATGAGCGGGGGCAGGCGCTCTATCTGAAGGATGTCGCCGAAGTGACGCAGACGCTGGAGCGCCCTTATCGCTATGTGGCGGCGATGGGTGAGCCGGCGCTCAATATGATTGTCGTCAAAAAGGGCGATGCCGACATTATCAAGCTGGTCGATCGCGTGCGTGCCTATCTGGCTACGATCCCCGATAAATATGGTAAAAAAGTGCACGTCTCCGCCTACAACGATCTATCGACCATCACCCGCCTGCGTCTGGGCGTGTTGACCAACAACGGCGCCATCGGCTTGGTGCTGGTGCTGGCACTGCTGATGCTCTTTCTGCGCCCGGCGGTGGCGTTGACCACGGCGTGGGGGCTGCCGATCATCTTCTTCTCCGGCATCGCGGTGCTCTATCTGGCCGGCATTACGCTCAATCTGCTGGTGATGTTCGGCTTCATTATGGTGCTCGGTCTGATGGTCGATGATGCGATTATTATCGGCGAAAACGCCACCTGGCACATGGAGCGCGGGCTCTCGCCGGAGGCGGCGGTGATCGAGGGGACGTATGAGTTGATGGGGCCGGTCACCGCGACGGTGCTGACCACCATCGTCGCCTTCCTGCCGCTGATGTATATGGATGGCATCATCGGCAAGTTTGTCTTCTCGATTCCGGTGGTGGTGATTGTGCTGCTCACCTTCTCGTGGCTGGAGGCGATTTTTATCCTCCCCAATCATATCCGCGACATTGCCAACCCCAACAAACACCCGAAAAAGCGCCGTGTTATCGAGGCGGTCACCGCCATCTATGCCTGGTTTTTGGCCAAGGCGGTGAAGCTGCGTTATCTGACTATTCTGCTCACCATCATCGGCCTGCTGGCGAGCTTCGCGCTGGCTTCGACAATGAAATTCCAACTCTTTCCCGCCGGTGCTGAATCGACCTTCTACCTGCGCGTCAATATGCCGACCGGCACGACGCTGGAGCAGATGCGCGATGCGCTGGTCAAGCTCGACCGAGCGGTGCGCAAGCGGATCGATCCGGCGATTCTGGAGACGACAACCATGGTGGCGGGCGAAAATAGCGCCGATCAGCGTGAGGCGCTCAAGCAGATCGGCGACCGCTTCGGTTTTGAGCGTATTATCCTGATCCCCTTCACCCAGCGCACCACCAATGCTTACGATGTGATGGATCGGCTGGAGAAGGAGATCCCGCCGCTATTCCCTAAGATGCAGATCAGCTTTGCCATGCAGAAACCGGGTCCGCCGGTGGGGCGTGCGCTGCAGGTGGAGTTGACCGGTGCCGATGAGGCGGTAATGACGCGCGTCGCCGAGCGGCTGATCAAGATGCTCGGCACCATCAAGGGGGTCTATGCGGTGGAGAGCGATCTGGTGCCGGGTGATCCGGAGATTCGCATTGTGCTGGATCGCAAGCTGGCCGCCTATGCCGGCATCGATCTGGCCACCGCTGGCACCCATATCCGCGCCGCATTCGACGGCCTGCGTGTCTCGACCATCAAGCGGGGCAAGGAGGAGGTCGATGTCACCATCCGTTATCCCGAGGCGGCGCAGCATCACCTGAAGACACTGATGGAGCTGGAGATCCCCAACAAGCGCGGCGGTCTCGTGCCGCTCAATCGCATCGCCAAGCTGGTGCACAAAACCGGCACCAGCAGCATCCGCCACAAGGATGGGCGGCGGGTGATCAATGTTTCGGCCGAAGTGGATCACAAACATATGACCTCCAAAGAGCTCAACCGCATCGTGCGGGAGCGCCAAGCGGAGTGGTTGGGCAGCGATGCGGCCAAGGTGCATGTCAATCTCGGCGGCGAGGAGGAGAAGACGCAGGAGTCGGTGCGCGGGCTGATTTTCAGCTTTGTCTTCGCGCTGCTAGGGATTTTCGCCATTCTGGCCGTGCAGTTTAATCGCATCGGCTACCCGATTCTGGTGATGCTGGCGATCCCCTTCGGCGTGATCGGCATCATCGTCGGCTTCTATCTGCACGGCGCGCCGATCTCGTTCATGGCGATGATGGGTTTTGTGGCGCTCACCGGCGTGGTGGTCAACTCGTCGCTGGTGATGGCCGTCTTTATTCAACGCCTCATCGCCGATGGCGTGCCGTGGCGCGAAGCGATCATCGAAAGCGGCAAACGCCGCCTGCGTGCCGTACTGCTCACCGCCATTACCACAGTGGTGGGGCTGCTGCCAACCGCCTACGGCTGGGGCGGTCACGACCCCTTCGTCGCCCCGATGGCATTGGCGCTCTCGTGGGGATTGATGTTCTCCACCGTCATCACCCTATTCTCCGTACCCGCCGCCCTCGGCATTGCGCTCGATTGCAAAGGTGTGTTGCAGCGGATATTCTGCGCCAAGGCATAGGCTGTTCGGCTTGATTTTTCGGGGTTGGTTCTTCACCGTAATACTGATGGCTGAAAGGATGATGGATTAGCGCTGTTGGGGTGGGAGTGTTGATGATGAAAAAAGTCATTTTTTCGGTTCATCCGGAAAATGCATCCTTTCGGGTCTCGTGCATTGAGAGGATTTTGAGTTTGAAGAATTCCAAGTCACGGTATCCATAAGCTGTTTTGTGGATGGTTTTGATCTTGTTGTTTGAGCCTTCC
>JALUXN010000092.1 GCA_027018975.1 Mariprofundaceae bacterium
CGCACATGCTCAGCCAGACTCACCTCGTTGAGCGACTCCTCCATACTGCGATCCAGCAGCGCATCGAGAATGGAGAACAGACCCATCATGAAGTCGTCATCCACCACATCCTCGCCCAGCGCTTTGGCGACTGACTCCAAGAAGCGGGCGCGCCACAGTGCCTGACGAATCAGCTCATCCGGCTTGTTTTCGCCCAGTGATGTCATGGTGAGCAGCGTCAACCAGCGGCGGATATTGTTCAATCCCAGCAACGTCAACGCCTGCTCAATCGAAGCAATCTCACGCCGCAAGCCGAAAGCGGCAGAGTTGATATATTTCAGCAGACGGAAAGAGAGCGTGACATCGGAACGCACCACTTCGAAGAGCTGATCGATCGATGTCGCCACCATCGCCTGCTGCATCGCCCGCAAGATCGACATCTTCGATTCGGGCAGTTTTTGCCCCTTCACCTGCTGCGGTTTACAGAAGAAATAACCCTGATAGAGATCGGCATTGAGCGCCTTCGCCGCCTCCATCTCCTCATATGTCTCCACTTTTTCAGCCAAAAAGCGCACATCATAGCGGCGGAATTCACGCATAATCGCCGCCGGATTCTCGGCATCTTTCCAATCGATTTTAATCACATCGAGCAAATCGATGTAGGGCTTCACCTGATCGATCGAGATCACATCATCCAGCGCAATGCGATACCCTTTGTCCTTCAACGCCTGACAACCGGCCAACACCGCCTCGGTCGGCTCGACTGTCTCTAAGATTTCAAAATAGACCTGCTCCGGCGGCAACGCCTGGGTGAGCTCGGTTTCGTGCAGCAGGAACTCAGCATCGATATTGAAAAAGAGCGGGTGTGTGCCGGCGATATTTTCGATCCCCACATCCACCAACGCCTCCACAATCACACTGGCCGTTTTCCCCGCATCCGCCTCCTCTTTCGTGCCGCGATAGAGCACTTCGTAGGCAATCACCTTGAAATCGCGGTCAAAAATGGGCTGCCGGCCGATGATTAGCTCATTCGATGCTGGTTCGCTCATAGATCTCTCCTCATCCCTTCGTCAAACTGTTAGTTGCGGAATATATGATGTTGACATCAAAAGTCCAACCGCATCCATCATTCGCCCGGCACATCGGCGAGCAGAGTCTCGAGGGCCGTTTCAAATGAGGGGTAGCGCAGCTTTGACAACAGCTCGCGGTGCAGCACACTGTTTCGCAACCGTTTGTTATCTCTAAAAAAATCGAGCACCGCAGATGACAACAGCCGCTCCCCCTCAGCGGGTGTCAGCAGCTGCGGTGGCGGCGCATCAATCATAGCCGCCAGACGGATCACATAATCGGCATGCGGCAGCGGATGATCATCGGTGAGATTGGTGATGCGCAGGTGCTGCGGCTGTCGCATGGCAGCCAGCAGCGCGGCAACAATATCGTCAACATGGATGCGGTTCGACCAGTGCGGCGGCTGCCAATCGACAACCTTGTAACCGCCGGCGCGCAGCCGCGCGACAAGATTGCGTGCAGGCCCGTAGATGCCCGCCAGACGAAAGAGCTCCACCTGCAGGTCGGGATTTTCCGTCGTCACACCCAGCCAGGCAGACTCCGCCTTCAATCGCTCAACACCCCGCACACTACTGGGTTGGCAATGATGCGATTCATCCACCCAAGCGCCGCCGGCATCGCCATACACCGACGTGCTCGACAAATAGCCCGCCCACTGCAAGCGCGGCATTCTTTTAACCAGCGCCGGCAGCCAATCCGGCTGACTGGCCAGCAACTGATCACCGTGCCGTGTCAACGGAATCGAATCCACCAGCAGGTCAACAGAAGCCAACAACACATCCGGCAAAGCACTGGGAGAGTCCGCAGCGACCGCCTCCACCCCATCAGTCCGCAGCGCCGCTACCGCTATCGGCGACCGCCGCACAGCTGTCACCCGCATCTGTTGCGCAAGACAAGCACGCGCCAGACGCTGCCCCACATAGCCACAGCCAAGAATCAGCACATGTTGAACAGCCATGCTACCTCCCTGTTTTAAGCCATTCGCAACCTGCAAAAACGGCCGCCAGATGCTGAACCCATGCAGAGTTGCGCTTCGCAAGCTCGCCCCTATGCTGCGCGCATGTCAACGTCACAACTCAATCAGGAGCAGTACCGCGCCGTCTTCCATCGCGGCGGACCGTTGCTGGTGCTGGCCGGTGCAGGCTCCGGCAAGACGCGCGTGATCACCGAGCGCATTGCCGCTCTGGTGGAGCGCGATGTGCCGGAAGATGCGATCACGGCGGTGACCTTTACCAACAAGGCGGCGCGCGAAATGCGCGAGCGGCTGCGGGGTCGACTGGGAGAGCGCGCGGGGGACTTGCGTATATGCACCTTCCACGCGCTGGGTCTATCGATGCTGCGCCAGCATGCAGCGCTGGTCGATCGCAAGGCGAATCTCTCGGTCTTCGCCGGAGCCGAGCAGAAATCGGCGATGAAATCGGTGTTGGCGGAGATGAAACTGCCGGCCGATGCGGATCAGGTCGATCGGCTGCTATCGCGTGTCTCACTGCTCAAAAACGGCCTGCTGGAGCAGCAGGATAATCAGCTGGCTGAGATTCGCAGCCGTTATGATGAGTTGTTGACGAGAATGAACGCGGTCGATTTCGATGATTTGATGGTGCTGCCGATGGCGCTGTTGGAGGTACATAGCGATGTGCGGGCGCTCTGGCAGATGCGGGCGCGCCACTTTCTCGTCGATGAGTATCAGGATTCGTCGCGCCTGCAGTATGGCTGGGTGCGCCAGCTGGTGCCGGCCGGCGGCAATCTCACGGTGGTGGGCGACGATGATCAGTCGATCTACGGCTGGCGCGGCGCGGAGGTGAAAAACCTCTTCCAGCTGCAGCGCGACTACCCCGATTTGACCGTCATCCGGCTGGAGGAGAACTACCGCTCCACCGGCGCCATCCTCGCCGCCTCCAACACCCTCATCGCCCACAACAACGAGCGCATGGGCAAGGCGCTGCGCTCCAATCTGGGGCAGGGCAAGCCGGTGCGCGTGTGGGAGTCACCGAATCCGGAGGAGGAGGCGCGGCGCGTGGC
>JALUXN010000093.1 GCA_027018975.1 Mariprofundaceae bacterium
CGGGATGCGGTGCGCAACTACACGCAGCAGAGCTCCAATGATGATACCCCTTCAGCGCTGGCGCTGGAGCTGCAGCGTAAACTGCTGGGCAAGATCGGATAAGGTTCGGAGGTTGTAGAGATGGTGAAATCGGAATTGATCGAGAAAATTGCAGCCGAGCGCGAAGGGATGCAGCGCGGCGATGTCGAGGTGGTGGTGAATCTGATCCTCGACAGTATCGGCAACGCACTCGCTGCGGGTGACCATGTCGAGCTGCGCGGCTTCGGCAGCTTTACGGTGCGCGAGCATAACCCGCATATCGGACGCAATCCGAAGACGGGTGAGCCGGTCGAGGTGGCGGCCAAGAAGGTACCCCATTTCAAAGCGGGCAAGCTGTTGCGCGAAATGGTGGATGCCAGTCGGGCATAAGGCTGCCCGGATCGGTCGCGGTAGGGCGTTCGGATGTATGGCCTGACATCGATCAACTGGATCAATGTGCTGGTGGTGATTGTGCTCACCAGCTTTGCGACGATGTTTGCACTGGCCAATGTGCTGCCGGTGCATGTTCGCTTCCTCGGTGTAAGCAGTGGCGATGTGCCGCTCTATCTACCGGTATTTATTTCATTTCTTCTCGGTTTTGCCGGCGGCGTGCTGGCGCTGAGTTTTTCGCGCCGCAAGCACAAGCGGGAGATCGCCTGGCTCAAAGCCGAGCATGAACGGCTGCAACGGGAAGTCGATAATCTGAGAAATATCCCCCTGCAAGACGACGTATGAATACACTTCTGCTGGCGATTGTGGCGGCGGCATTGGTGGTGCTGGTGGCACTGCTGCTGCGCCCGATGCAGCACGATGAACAGCCGCAGCCGGAAGAGGATGAGCGCGTTTCGCCGCTGCTGCGCGGCATCAATTATCTACTCAGTGACAAGCCCGATCTCGCCCTGCAGGAGATGGTGCAGGTGGCGCGGCTGCGCTCGGAGGCAGCGGATGTCTATATGGCGCTGGGTGAGATGTTCCGTGCCAAGGGCGAGTTCGGCCGTGCGGTGCGTATCCATCAGAACCTGCTGGCGCGTCCCGATCTGCCCAAGTCGATGCATCTGCAGGCCAGTCTGGCACTGGCGACTGACTTTCAGATGGGTGGATTGCTCGATCGCGCGCTGGTGCAATATCAGAAAGTGCTCGATATGCAGTCTGACCATGCCGGTGCACTGGAGGCGAGCCTGCGCATTCGCGAACAGAGTCGCGAATGGCAGGCGGCGGAGGAGCTGCTCTCACGCCTGGAGCGAGTGCGCAACTGCTCCTACAGCTCGCATCGCGCCTATCTCTTCTCCGAGATGGCGCGCCAAGCATTGAAATCGGATGATCTGGAGACGGCGGCCGCCGATGCGGCGCGGGCGTTGGAGCTTGATCCGGCCTGTGCGCCGGCGCGTATGGTGGAGATCGATCTGGCGCTGCGCAGTGGTCGCGCGGATGATGCGGCGCAGGGGTTAACGCTGCTCTGGGAGCAGGCGCGCGAGCATTTTCCGCTGGTCATTCCGCTGTTGTTGGCACATGAAGATTTTTATCGCGAGCGCGGCGAGGCGCTGTTGATGCAGTTGTGGCAGGCGCATGGCGACAGTGAGTTGGCGTTGGCGTGGCTGGAGGCGCTGGCGGCGCGACGCAGTGTCGCAGAAGCCGAAGCGTTGCAGGCGCGACTGCAGTTTAGCCCTGCCTCACTGCGTGAATCACTGCGGCTGCATGCGGTGCTGGGTGAGGCGGATGATCCGCACTCCCGCTTTGCCCGTCAGTGGCGCAAAACGGCCAAAAACTACGCCTGCGAATCGTGCGGCGTCGAGGTGGTGGAGGTGCGCTGGCAGTGTCCGCAGTGCCATGCGTGGGGGACACTGCATCCAAAGTCCGAGGAGAAGATCTGATGCGGGAGTGCGATCCGAAAAACCACCTGATGGTGGCGCTGGATGTCGAAAACGGGGCGCAGGCGCTGGCGTTGCGCGATCAGCTGGGTGACGCGGTCGGCTGGTTCAAGGTGGGTATGCGGCTGTTTGTGGCTGAGGGGCCGGCGCTGTTGCGCAAGCTCGGCAGCGATCACCGTATTTTTCTCGATCTCAAGTTCCATGATATTCCCAACACTGTGGCGCAGGCGATTGAGAGCGCCGGTCGGCTCGGTGTCGATATGGTCAATGTGCATGCCGGCGGCGGCGAGGCGATGCTGGCGGCGACGGCGACGGCGGCCAACGCATTCCCCGACATGCTCACCATTGCGGTGACGGTGTTGACCAGTGATCCGATGCCGAAAGCCCAAGCCAAGCAGGTGGCGCTGGAGCGCGCGGCGCTGGCGAGAGACGCCGGCCTGCATGGCGTGGTCTGCAGTGTGCATGAGGCGGCGGCGATCAAGGCGCAGTGCGGCGATGATTTTGTCACGGTGACACCGGGGATTCGCTGGGGCGGGCAGGATCTGCAGGATCAGAAGCGGGTCGCCGATCCGGCATCAGCGGTGTTGCATGGCGCCGATTATCTGGTCATCGGCCGCCCGATTCTGCAGGCGGATGATCCGCGTGCGGCGGCGCTGGAAGCGCAGGCGATGATTCGGAACGCCCTTGTCTAACGGCGGCTTCCGTTCTGTCGATTGCCCCTACGAGTCGGGGCTGGCCAGTTATGCCTGTCGTAGCAGCGGTTCGCGCGGGCGCGTGCATGCGGAGCCGGAATCGCCGCACCGCAATCCGTTCCAACGCGATCGTGATCGCATCATTCACTCCACCGCCTTCCGCCGGCTGGAGTATAAAACGCAGGTATTCGTCAATCATGAGGGGGATCACTACCGCACCCGCCTGACCCACTCCATCGAGGTGGCGCAGATTGCCCGCTCCATCTGCCGCGCCATGCGTCTGCATGAGGACCTGAGCGAGGCGGTGGCGCTGGCGCACGATCTCGGTCACACCCCGTTCGGCCACTCCGGGCAGGATGCGCTCGATGCGGTGATGCAGCCCTATGGCGGTTTTGAGCACAATCGTCAGTCGCTGCGCATTGTCGAAAAACTGGAGCAGAAGTATGCCGCCTTTAGCGGCCTGAATCTGAGCTACGAAACG
>JALUXN010000094.1 GCA_027018975.1 Mariprofundaceae bacterium
CGACCGAATCGCTCGCCGCCACCACGCCGGCAATGCCGCCCTGCGCATTCCAGCTGCTGGAGTCCTGAAAGGAGTCTTTGTTGAGCAGCATCACCTCGCCCTGCTGCGCCAGACGACTGGCGGCCAGCAGCCCTGCCGCGCCGCCGCCGATAACCAGAAAATCGGTCTGCATCTGCGCGTCCATCAGAGGTTGTCCACCACCGCTTCGAGTCGGGTCAGTGCCAGCAGCAGGTGCATGCGGCGCGCCTCAGCGCGGCGTGGCTCGCCGGCGCTATCCTCCAGCGCCCCCTGTTCACGGCAGAACTGCTCCAGTTCCGGCCAGTAGCGGTGGCGCTGCCAGAGCTCGGCAGCGCGCTCGGCGAAGTGATTGCCCGGCACCGCCAACAGCTGCTCCAGCGCCCGCAGCTGCAGGTGGGTCAGGCGATGCAGCCACTCGCGGCGCAGAGCATGCTCATCCCGCCGCCCCCACTCAGGACTGCGCAGCGGTGTTTCCATCGCTTCGATCGGCAGTACCGCGAGGCAGGCCTGACTCGCCTGTAGGCAGCGTTTGAGCGGCAGTTGCCGCTGGGAGGCCAGCGCAATGGCACAGGCGGCACGCGCCAGCTGCGGCATGCTCAACAGTTGTGCCGCATGGTTGGGCGCCAGCGGCACCCGCGCCAGCAGCGTCTCCAGCTCACGCGCATAGCCGTGCAGGCAGTGGTGTTCCGGCACGCGGTCGCCGGGCTCTGCATCCATCATCGCCTTGCGGAACTGCGCCACCCCCCGCCGCTGGCGCGCAATCCAGTCGCTATCCAGCTCGCTCACCCGGGTCAGGCGCAGCAGCGCCTCGGCAAAGAGCAGCATCTGCTCCTGCAACATCCGCTGCAGCCGGATCAGATCCTCCATCGCCGCCTCCGCCTGCCAGATCGCCTCGCGCAGCGGCGGCAGATCAAACACCGCCTCGGCAATCAGCAGCGCCTCGGCAATCGCCTCGATGGGGCAATCGACCATCGTCTCCAGATGGTGTACCGCCGTCAGCCCGAAGTGGTTGACGATATGATTGGCCGCCTCGGTGTGGATAATCTCATCGGCCAGCGGATGCGCCGCATAGGCATCACCGAAGCGGCGCTTCAATGCGTCGGGAAAGTAGGCCTGCAGGAGCTGCGTGCTGAAGGCGCTGCTGGCGGCAAAGCCCGCCTCCGAGAGGGCGGCATGGATACGGTTCTTCTCCTGCCCGACCAAGATTGACAGCTGCGGCCGCAGCGGCAGCAGCTCATCATTGTCGATCTCCGGCGCCATCGAGACATCGAGCCAGCCCAGCGCGCTGAGCCGATCGCGCAAACGTGCCATGCGCGGCGGAAAGTGCGCGATGTCATCCTCGGCCAGCGTCAACACGCGCGACTGCAGCAGATTGTCGCGCAGGCACTGCGCCGTCACCGCGTCGGTGAGCCGTTTCAGCAGCCGGTTGCGCGCCGCCATGGTCAGCGATCTGCCCGGCAGCGACGAGAGCAGAATCTTCAGATTCACCTCATGGTCGGACATATCGACGCCGGCGGAGTTGTCCATCGCATCGGTGTTGATCACGCCGCCGTTGCGCGCGAACGCAATGCGCGCCAGCTGGGTGAAGCCAAGATTGCCCCCCTCGCAGACCACCTTGCAGCGCAGTCTCTCCGCATCGATGCGCACACTGTTGTTAGCCGGATCGCGCACCTCGGCATGCGTCTCGCTGCTCGCCTTTACATAGGTGCCGATGCCGCCGTTGTAGAGCAGATCAACCGGTGCCGCGAGAATCGCCTGAATCAGCGCCTCGCCGGAGAGCGCCTCCGCCTCCACCTGCAACACCCGCTGCACCGCCTTGGAGAGCGGGATCGACTTGGCACTGCGCGCAAAGACACCACCGCCACGGCTGATCGCCTCCTTGCGGTACGCCCCCCAACCGGCCACCTCGGCAAACAGCCGCTGCCGTTCGGCGAACGCCTTGGCGGCATCCGGCTCGGGATCGAGGAAGATATGTTGATGATTGAAGGCAGCGACCAGTTTCAGCGCCGGATTGAGCAGCATGCCGTTGCCGAACACATCGCCCCCCATATCACCGATCGCCACACAGCTGATCGGGTCGGCCGAGGCATCGATGCCCATCTTGGCGAAATGGTGCTCGGCGCAGACCCACGCACCGCGCGCGGTGATGCCGACCGCCTTATGGTCGTAGCCATAGCGCCCACCGCTGGCGAAGGCATCGCCGAGCCAGAAGCCGGCGGCATTCGATTCGGCATTGGCATCATCGGAGTAGCGCGCTGTCCCCTTATCCGCCGCCACCACGAAGTAGGGATCGTCGCGATCGGCTTCGGCGATGACAATCCCCTCCGGCGCCACCACTGCACCATCGACCAGATTATCGGTCAAACCGAGCATGGTGCGGATAAAGAGGCGATACTGCGCCAGCACAAAGTCAGCCCCTGCGCCATCGCGCACCACAAAGCCACCCTTGGAGCCGGTCGGCACAATCTGGCCGTTCTTGACCACCTGCGTACTCATCAGCTCCAGCACCTCGGTGCGGAAATCGGCCGGCCGATCGGAGAAACGCAAGCCGCCGCGCGCAATCGGACCGGCGCGCAGATGCACCCCCTCCACATGCACGCCGTGAACAAAGATCTCCCGCCACGGCTTCGGATCGGGGGCAAAATCGAGTTGACGCGGATCGATCTTGATGCCGATCGGCGCACCGCTCTGGCGCATGTAGGCGTTGGTGCGCAGGGAGGCCTCCACCAGATCCGCCAAGGCGCGGAACCAACGATCATCGGCCAGACTCGCCACATCGCCCATAGCCGCGTGAAACTGCGCCCGCGACTCGGCCAGAAAGGAGTCCGGCATCGCCGGCAGATGATGGGCGGCAAAGAGCTGCTGCAGGGCAGCGGCCACATTGGGGTGACGCATCATCATCTCGGAGAGCGGCATGCGCGCGGCATCGGGCATCAGCTGCACCAGATGGTTGCGCAGAGTGATCAGAATCGCCACCTCCTCAATCGACAGGCCGGCCAGCACCACCAGCGCATTG
>JALUXN010000095.1 GCA_027018975.1 Mariprofundaceae bacterium
CGCCCACAACTGCCGTCTTCAACGCCCATGGCGCGCTGTCCATCACCGGACTGCGCTCGATATGCTTCACATGCGAGTGTAGCAACGCCGCTGTTCCACCTGCCATGAGAGGAATCAGCAAAAAGAGTAGCTTTCTTTTATTGAATGGCATCTGTTTTCTCCTGTCGATAAGCCGACGGCGCTTGGCCGCGAGCCAGATATAGTTGATCATCCGCCAACCACCAATTGGCCAATGCGGAAGTATGATCCGCTCTGGCTCTGGCCAAAGCTGCTTCTGCATCGATGAGATCCACGGCTGAAATGCGACCGCTGGCAAAACGATCGGACTGAATGCGTTCGGTCGCACGAGCCGACTTCAACCCCGATGTCGCCGCCTGATATTGCAGTGAAGCCGCATGCCAGGCTGCTCTGGCCGATTGCAACTCCGCCCGAGCCCGATTCAGGGTGCTCTGATACTGCTGTCGAGCCGCCTCACGGTTGGCCGTCGCCCTGTCTGTATTGGCAAAGCGTCTGCCGCCATCCCAGAACTGCCAGCTCACCTGCGCACCGATACTCCATGTGTTTTTCCCATTGGCCGTATAGCCTTGGTTGCGCATCGCCTCTGCCCTTAACGACAAAGCAGGCAACCACTCCCGTTTTGCACCCTTCAGATTCTCATCTTCAGCCTGTGTCAGGCTTTTGGCGGCAGCCAGATCCGGGCGATCGATCATTGCCTGTTCAGATTTTGCATCGGAGTGATCGGCAGATGGCGTGCCATGCAACGGTTCAACCACGTCACGGAACGCTCCAATATTCAGCAGAGTACCCAGCGTAGCGCGCAAGCGTGCCTCCTCGCCATTCAGGCCAGCCAACAAGCCTTGTACAGATTTGATTTCCGCCTCAATACGCAAGAGTTCCACTGTCGCAACACGACCCACACGCACCGACTCCGCAGTGATCTTCCGATGCCCTTGTAGTGCCTTCAGATGGGCAAGATGCGCCTGCTTGATCCCTTCGAGCCGCTGTAATCCTCGATACAAGATCACCGTTTGCGCAAACAGGGATAGACGAGTCTGCGCGGCAGCGTGATCTGCCGCCTGACTCAAATGCTCTTGAGCATGCACTTTTGCAGTGATACGGCCATCGATATCCAGTGGCAGTGTATAGGCAGCACCAAAGCCGTAACTGTTCTGATCAAATAGTGAATGGGAGAGTACAGGTGGATAGGAGATCGGATTGACCAAGCGCTCGCTGTTGTAGTGCGTGGTCTGACCGAATGCTTCGGCATGCCCCCAGTACTGACTCTTTGCCACCCGAACGGCAGCAGATGCGGCACTCGCCTGCGCCGATGCTGCATGCAGTTGCGGGGCACGTTTCTCCACCTGATGCAGCAGATCACCGAGCCCACCCGCATACGCCCCGCCTTCCATGCAAAGCATCGCCGCACCAAGCAACAAGCCCATCAGCGCGCTTTTTGCGATGGACGCAGGATAGTGCATCAAGCCTCTGCTCTTCATTGTGCTGACAACCAGCCATGCACCGCAGATCGAGATGGCATCCCTCCGGCATGCACTATCTTGCCATCCACAATCACACCGGGCGTGGACATCACGCCTGCAGCCGCAATATCGGCAATATCTTCGACCTTCTCCAGTTGAATCTCTACCGCCAGTTCATCGGCCATCTTCCGAATCATCTCGACCGTGGTTTTGCAACTGGCACAACCTGTTCCCAACACTTGAATATGTTTCATCACAACCTCCTTCCATCTATTTTTAGCGCCGCCTTTACAGACGACTTCGCAAAAATTTGTCATCGCGACCATGGATGGCCGCGCAAACCGAGCAATTGCGCGAGCAAGTGCTTGGTTTGTGCTCTTTACAGAACGGCGTTGAATACCAACCCGACCAGTAATATCCCGCTGAATACCACGCCAACAAATGTGGCAATCAGACGCGGCTTTAATACTTTGCGCAGGATCACCATCTCCGGAAACGACAACGCAATCACACTCATCATAAAGGCCAGTACCGTGCCGAGCGCCGCGCCTTTGGCCAGAAGCGCTTCGACCACCGGAATGATGCCCGCGGCGTTGGAATACATCGGCACACCGATCAGAATCGCCGCCGGCACCGACCACCACGATGCATCCCTGCCCATCAACCCAGCCATAAAATCCTGCGGCACATAGCCGTGAATACCGGCGCCGATGGCCACACCCGCCACCACATAGAGCCAGACCCGCCCGACAATATCGCGCACCGCCTGAAAACCAGCCTGCAGACGATCCGCCATCGTCAGCTTCTCGGGTTTGAAATCTGGATTCACTTTGGCCATATCCCGCACCCAATCTTCAAGATACGCCTCCATGTGCAGCCGACCAATCACCCAGCCGGAAACAATCGCAATCGATAATCCAAGCGCCAGATAGAGCAGCGCCACTTTCCAGCCGACCAGTGCAAACAGCAGTGTCAGGGCGACTTCATTGACCATCGGCGCTGCAATCAGAAACGAGAAGGTCACCCCAAGCGGCACGCCAGCCTGCACAAAACCGATGAACAGCGGCACCGCCGAGCAGGAGCAAAACGGCGTGACGATGCCGAGCATCGCCGCCATCACATTGCCCACGCCCTCATGCTTGCCGGCCAACATGGCGCGGGTGCGCTCCGGGGTGAACCATGAATTAATCATGCCCATCACCATCACCACGGCGGTGAGCAGCATCAGCACCTTGGGCGCTTCAAAAATCAGAAATCGCAGCGAATCGGCCAGATGCCCACTCTGGTTCACCGGCAGCAACGCAGTCAGATAGGCAGCAACGGCAGGCAGTTGCGCATAGATCAACACCCATGCAACCGCCACCAGCAACAGAAACAGCAGCGGCCTGCGATTCGGCAGATCGAGCAGCCCATGTTCTGGATTTAACTTAATATTTTGACCAATCGTGTTTGACATCATGACCTCGCTGTACTCCGTTTACACATAGAGGACGATGCAAGAGGCAAAAAGATGCATGTGATTTTTAGCATGATGCGAAAGAATCACCTCGGAGATTCGTCTAGAACCTTGATCTCCATAGTCTTCGTCTGCTGCTTCACACTATGCACACCAGTGCAATGAGGCACTTTATGGTTTGACCGACGGCCTCGGCACAAAGCAGCACACTTTGCCAGTCTGATCCCTGCGCACTTGGCAGTTTGTTTCCAGTGTTTGACGCAGCCTCCGTCGCGCTCGCTGAATGCGTGATTTGGCAGCGGATAGCGTGATCCCCTTCAGATCGGCAAAGCGCTGTTGCGAAACGCCATTCAGATCGCACATCGTAATTGCTTCCCGATCATCGTCGGAGAGTTCCGCAAGCACACGCGGCAGACACTCCGATAGATCTTCGACTGCTTCGGACTCGATTTCATCAAACGGCAAGTCATCGGGCAGTTCCACCTGGTTGTGCTGCATCCGGTAGCGATCAATCAACGTGTTTCGAGCCACCCGGAACAACCATGCCCGTGCATTGTCCACAGAACAAAATTTTTCACCCTGCAACATCGCCTTCTCGAACACATCCTGCAGCAGATCCTCGGCATCCGCCGGATGCCCCAGCTGCGAGGTCAACCAGCGGCGCAGTTCGCCTTCATGATGATGCCATGCATGGATCAAGCACTTCATCGCCGGACACCCTGCCGAACAGAAACCGAAACACTATCCATGCGGGTTCTCAACAATCAGCGGTGTTTCATACTTGAAATCCACCCGATGAAACTCCTCCAACGACGCATTGCCGACCTTGCCCCAGAACGCATGGTCGATCCTCAGCCAGCGGGTGATCAGTTCCTCGCACACCCCCTCCTCTTCCAGCGCCTCACGCAGCAGAGCCTGTCGCAGCTTCAGCAGCTCCTCACTGATATACATGCGGCGATGCGCCAGCGGCAGATCGCGACCGGGATAGGGATGCTTCGACCCCATTTTCTCCGCCATAAACTGGGTCTGACGCAACTCAATGGCTGCCTGGCTATGCCCCTCAAAAAACTGCCCCAGCCACGGGTGAGCATACACCTTGTCATAAAAACGCTTGTGGACACGCTCCAACACAGGCAATCCGCCCACAGCTTCAAACATCGTTTTTCGTTTCATCCAACTGCCTCCTGCGACTCCGACCACGCCTTCGCCAAACATCGCCTACTGCCGGAATGTTGCATGGCATTGCACACAATAGTTCATCGTCGTGTGCAGTGCACGCAGTGAACGTTTCGTGTTGCCGCTTTTGAGTTCATCACCCAGATGGTCGGCGCTTTTGTGGAAGGCCAGCCCCAGTTTGCGGAAATCACTGTTACCGAACATCGTGCACATCTTCTTCATCTCCGGCGTCAGCCCCAGCTTTTGATGTGCGATTCGGGATGCTGATGTGAACTTCCCTGCAGCCATATCGGCAATGATCTCGTTCACGGCCGCAAGGTGTTCGCGCATCATCGCCAGTTGCTGTGCTCTCATCGCTGCCGGCAGCTGCAGTGATATCCGCTGATCCGCCCCAGTCTTCATCCCATGCATCATGGCGTGATGATGCGCCATCATGGATTCCATGCCACCAGCGTCATCGTCGGCATAGACGGCAATCGACAACCCCAATATACAAACTACCCCGAACACCATCATCATCTGTTTCATTCGCTTACTCCTCTGTGTCATGTTTCAGGCGTGCAACCAAGGCGACAAACACACCGGTCGCCGAACACTACGGCGCAGCGCACAAGCTCTGTATGATTCAGATCATATAGTCACAGCAATTTGATGTAGCCATCCTGCCGCATCAGCCGTTTCGCCTCTTCCAGCTTTTTGAGTTCCCGATAGAGCGTTTCATGGGCGAGGCCGAGTTGGTAGGCGAGATCCTTGAGCGACATTGTCAACCGCAACTCTTGCCGCCCATTCATGCCGTGGCGGATATAGGCCAGAATGCGTTCACTCGCCGCGCGAATATTCTTGATCTCATTGATCGCTCTCAAATCCCGCACCTGAGCGGCAAACAGCTGCAAAAAATCTTTCATGGCGGCGGGATGCTGTTCGAGATAGGCCAGCAACGCGGATTTTCTGTACACGATAACATCCGATTCCGCATCGGCGACCGCAGAGCAGTGGTAGTGATCAAAAAAGAGCGATGCCTCCGCCAGCGTCTGGCCGGGCAGCGCCACATAGATCAACGCCTGACCGCCTTCGACGGTGTCCCGAATCAGCTTGATTTTTCCGCGTTCGACATAGTAAAAACCGACAACCGCATCGCCCTGACGGAACAGGCACTCGCCCTTGGCCAGATGCAGCGACTCCGCATGCAATCCAGAGAACAGCTGCCTCAAACAATCACGCAACAGCAACCCCGCCCGATAGTGTCACTGGGGGACATCAGACGACTTGCGACCACCTGCTGATGCCAACCCCATCGCCGTGACGCCCCATACCCAGTTGAAGAAGATCACCAGCAGCGGCGTCAACAGCCCCAAATCAAGACCAGCCACCCCTTTGCCAGCCTTGAAGGGAAAGACAATCAGCAACTGCACCAGTGTCGGCCCGAAACTCAACAGCAATGCGCGCAGCCATGGCCGCCCCGGACAGAACGGCAGAAACAGCAACATACCCCAAATACCGCCCCACACGATACGTGGATAGAGCCAGTCGGGGCTCAGATGCGGAGCGATCGCCACCCCAAGCGCTGCGCTGATCCCCAAACTGCCAAACAGCCAGACCACCAGACTGTTTGCAAAACCGCCAGCCGCTCCGGCGCCAAAATAGCACACCACTCGATCGATCATATCCGGACTACGCAGTGTGCTGCGCTGCTGCCGAAGCAGAATTTAAGCGCCCTACAAGCATCTGCAGATCCTGCCAGCTGCGCGATTTATCGCGCGGCGTGCGCAACAGATAGGCGGGGTGGTAAGTCACTAGGGTCGGAATGCCGTGATAATCATGCCAACAGCCGCGCAGATCGGCCAAGCGCGCATCCTGCTGCAACAAAGTACGGGCAGCCACACGCCCGAGCAGACAGATCACCTTCGGCTGCAACAGCGCCAACTGCTGCGCCAACCAGTGATGACATGCCTCCAACTCATCAGGCTGCGGATCGCGATTATTGGGCGGGCGACATTTGATGGTATTCATGATATAGACATCGTCCCGCTGCAACTGCAGGGCGCGCAGCATGCCGTCCAACAGCTGCCCTGCACGGCCGACAAATGGCTCCCCCTGCCGATCCTCTTCTTGCCCCGGAGCCTCGCCGATCAACAGCAGATCCGCATGCGGATTGCCGCTGCCGAACACCACCTGACGGCGTGTCTCACACAAACTGCAGAGCCGGCAATCCGCCGCCTCCTGCGACAGTGCCGCAATCGAACCTGCTGGCTGAGGCGCTGCCATGTGATCAACCGGCGCATCCGCCTGCGATGATTGTGGCGCAGCCTCCGCGTTGGGCGCAGTCGCCGCTGCTGCTGTCGTCGCTGAAGAAAAAAGGGAAACCGGTGTCTGCACACCGATTTCCCTCAGATAGATCTCAACGAATGAATCGTTGTTCAACAGTACTCAGCCAAGCAGCGCATCAACATTGGTCGCCGAACCGAGATAGACCGGCACCCGCTGATGCAGTGCCTCCGGCTCGACATCCAGCACCGGCTGTCCGGCACTCATCGCCTTACCACCGGCCTGCTCCATCACAAAACCCATCGGGATCGCCTCATAGAGCAGCCGCAGCTTGCCTGTTACATTTTTCTGGTCTGCTGGATAGAGAAACACGCCGCCCTTGAGCAATGTGCGGTGCATATCGGCCACCATCGCACCGACATAACGCATGCCCAGCCCCGTCTCCGCCTTCATGCGGTCAAGATTGTCACCCATACCGTCAAGCCACTTGTCTTTGTTGGACTCATTGACGGAATAGTACCCGCCGGTCTCCGGAATGCGCATATCGGGGTGGCTCAACTCAAAACGCGCATCGTTCGGGTTGAATGTATAACCGTTCACACCCGCGCCCACCGAGCAGACCAGCATCAGCGCCGGTCCGTAGAGCACATAACCGGCCGCCACCACATTGCGCCCGGCCTGCAGCGTATCGGAGACATCCGGCTGCTGATCATTTGGCGTCTCACGTTTCACCACCGAGAAGATCGTCCCCACCGGCCCATCGACATCGAGATTCGATGAGCCATCGAGCGGATCCACCAGCACCAGATAATCGGCATGCGCATACTCGTCGATCACCAACAGCTCCTCCTGCTCCTCAGAACCAACCGCACAGACAAAACCGGTCGAGCGCATCTCCTCCAGAAAGATCTCATCGGAGAGTACATCCAGCTTCTGCTGCTGCTCACCCTGCACATTCTCGCCACCGGCCTCACCGAGTGCGCCACGGAATACTGCGCCACGCAGCACCGCAGCAATCTCAATCGCCGCGCGCCCTACGCCCTGAATAATCGGCATCATCGCTGCGCCGTTGGCTCCCTGTTTGGCAATATTGTTCAATGTTGTTGGCATATCCGCTCCCTTGGTGACACATCTGAAATTTGTGGCCGCTGATCCTATCGAACGCGCGTATATTTTCCACCGCAGATCACTGCAACTTTTGAGTAACAAATGGTGAGCTAGCAATTTTCGTGAAATCGACCTGCGATCTGGCTAGCTTGCCGCCGCCGCTATGGCACCAATCCACCATTTCAGGAGTTCCCATGACTGTCCGCACCCGCTTCGCCCCCTCACCAACCGGCATGCTGCATATCGGTGGCGCCCGCACCGCGCTCTTCTCCTGGCTCTATGCGCGCCATCACGGCGGCCAGTTTGTGCTACGCATTGAAGATACCGATCGCGAGCGCTCCACCGATGAGGCCACGCAGGTGATTCTCGACGGCTTGCAGTGGCTGGGCATCGACTGGGATGAGGAGCCGGTCTTTCAGGCCGCCCGTCAGGCGCAACACATCGCCGCGGTCGAAAAACTGCTCGCCAGCGGTCAGGCCTACCGCTGCTACTGCAGCAAGGATGAACTCGATGCGATGCGTGAAGCGCAGCGCGCCGCCGGCAAAAAGCCGATGTACGATGGCCGCTGCCGTCACCGCCACGATGCGCCCGACGATCAACCCTATGTGATCCGTTTCCGCTCCCCCGATGCGGGCGAGACGATCGTCAATGATCTGGTACTGGGGCCGGTCGAGTTCCCCAACTGCGAGCTCGATGATCTCATCCTGCTGCGCAGCGACGGCACCCCCACCTACAACCTCGCCGTCGTCGTCGATGATGCCGACATGGGCATCACCCACGTCGTGCGCGGCTCCGACCACCTCAACAACACCCCGCGTCAAATCCAACTCTATCAGGCGCTCGGTCTGCCCATCCCTGCGTTCGCCCACATCCCGCTGATCCATGGGCCGGATGGTGCCAAGATGTCCAAGCGCCACGGCGCGGTGGCGATCACCGAGTATCGCCAGCAGGGCTACCTGCCCGATGCAGTGAACAACTATCTGGCGCGGCTCGGCTGGTCGCATGGTGATGAAGAGGTGTTCAGCCGCCAGCAGCTGATCGAGCTGTTCGATCTGGCGCAGGTCGGCAAAGGGGCGGCGCGCTTCGACCAGCAGAAGCTCGACTGGCTCAACGGCCACTACTTGCGCGAAGCCGATCCCGCCGATCTGGTCGATGATGTGCAGCAGTTCCTCAACCTCGACACCAGCCACGGCCCGGCGCTGGCGGCAGTGATCGCCTCGCTGCAGGAGCGCTCCAAAAATCTGGTCGATCTGGCCAATGGCGCACGCTTCTTCTATGTTGCACCGAGCGAGTATCAAGAGAAGGCGGTGAAGAAGAATTTCCGCGACACCACTTGGCCACTGCTGGAGCAGTTCCTCGCCGCCATCGAAACGATGCCGGAGTTCAACGGCGAAGCCGCACACGCCGCCATCGCCGAGATCTGCGCTGATGCTGAGGTCAACATGGGCAAACTGGCGCAGCCGATCCGTATTCTGGTCACTGGTGTCCCTGTCTCACCGCCAATCGATGTCACCCTCGAACTGCTCGGCCGCAATGAGACCATCGCCCGCCTGAAGCGCGGCATGGAGGCTCTGCGCAGCTAGCACGGAAAAAATTAAAGTCGGCCAACCGCACGCCGATAGATAACTCTGCTATACAAATTCTATTTGTCTCGCACAATGCAGGTGGTACATGGACTCCCCCTTAGCATGCGTTGACTTGGGCACGATTCAACAGATCACATGAAGTGATCCACGTGCCGGAGCGGTGACAGCAGTCGCCATCACAGATCGACGCAGACTAATTGACGCACAGATCGCACAAACAGCGGATCGTGCAACCAAGATAAGAGGAGAGAACCATGATTATTTCACCCACCCTGCCACCGGCAGCCGCCATCGAGCAAAGCAGCGTCAACCAATCCCTGCTCAATCAGATCGACAGCTCACAGCAATCGCGCCGCGCCACCGATACCGTGCAGCTCTCATCGGAAGCGCGCAATCTGGCCAGCACCAAACTGGACAACAATAACAACGCCAACAACGCGCAGCTCGCCGCCAAGAACCCCAACGACAACGAGCTGCAAGAGGCGGTACCGGACAACGAAGCTGCCGAGCCACCACGTCCGAACAGCACGGCAAACGCCACCAATAACGTCGCCCAACAGCAGCAGACCGCCAAGATCGACATCATCGCCTAACCGCTCTCGCAGAAGAGCGCTCTCAAACAAAGCACCCCTCTCCCTCACGGCAGAGGGGTGCGCAGTAGCTGGGATTAAACCGCAGAGTACGCAGAGCAAACCAAGAACTCATTCAGTCACTACTCTGTGTCACTCTGCGTACTCTGTGTGAATGATTTTTCTTTGGTGCTTGGCAATTGCGCGGGATGTATTGCTGGTCTGCGATTGGGATCGTCTATTGGTGAGTTGGGTTGAACCACAGAGATTACGCAGAATTTCACAGAGTAAATCAACACGCAACCATTCAGCCGCATGCTAGAACTCTTGAGTAACAAAATGGTGGGGCTACCATTTTGTTACTCAATCGTTGGGTGTTTGCAACGCGACCTGAGTCGCTATTCAGAATGCCTTTGGGATGATCTTCTTTGACACGGTTGACCTGATCCTGCAGGAATCAATCCTCGCCAACAAATCCGCTCTCCCCTACCATGCGCGCCCGTTTCTAAACCCGCGAAAAACAGACTATCGCCCAACGCAGTTGAGTTGGCTCGCAAGCAACACACTGTTTTCGCAATAAAATTCAACAAGCAGGATCAATCATATGGCTCTCAGCATCGGCATCGTCGGACTCCCCAACGTTGGCAAATCAACACTCTTCAACGCCCTCAACGGCGGCGGCGCGGAGGCGGCGAACTACCCCTTCTGCACCATCGACCCGAATGTCGGCGTGGTCAAAGTGCCCGATCCGCGCATGGAGGCGCTGGCAGAGATCGTCAAACCACAGGCGATGCAGCACGCCATAGTCGAGTTTGTCGATATCGCCGGACTGGTGGCAGGCGCAGCCAGCGGTGAGGGGTTGGGCAACAAATTCCTCGCCAATATCCGCGAATGCTCGGCGATCGCCCATGTGGTGCGCTGCTTTGAAGATGAGAATGTCACCCATGTCGCAGGCAAGATCGATCCGCTCTCCGATATTGAGACGATCGACACCGAGCTGATGCTCAAAGATATGGAGACTGTGCAGAAGGCGGTGCAGCGCACCGAGAAGCAGTGCAAAACCGGCAACAAAGAGGCGAAAAACTTGTTGGAACTGCAGCAGCGTGTGCTGGCCGGACTGGAGGATGGCGTCACTGTCCGCCGCCAGCAGCTCTCCGCCGATGAACAGGAGCTGATCAAGGATCTCTGCCTGCTCACCATCAAGCCGGTGCTCTATGTCACCAATGTCGATGACGGCTCGCTGCCCGATGGCAACGCCTATGTCGATCAGGTGCGCGAATTTGCCGCCGCGGAAGGTGCGCGCGTGGCAGTGGTATCGGCACAGATCGAGTCGGAACTGGCGGAGATGGATGATGAGTCCAAGCTCGAGTTTTTGTCTGATCTCGGCTTGAGCGAGCCGGGGCTGAACACCGTCATTCGTGAAGCCTACACGCTGCTCGATCTCATCTCCTACTTCACCGCCGGCGTCAAAGAGGTACGCGCCTGGACCATTCATCGCGGCGACACCGCGCCCAAGGCGGCTGCAGTGATTCACAACGATTTCGAGAAGGGCTTTATCCGCGCCGAGACCATCGCCTATGAAGACTTCGTCGCCCTCGGTGGCGAAGCCAAAGCGAAAGAGGCCGGCAAGATGCGGCTGGAGGGTAAAGATTACGTCGTGCAGGACGGCGACGTGCTCCACTTCCGCTTCAACGTCTAACCGTTCCATTCTCCTGAAAACATAAGATCAGCCGCAGTAAGACTGCGACTGATCTGTTTTCCACACACGCCCATGATGAGCGTGAACATTGCGATCAATTCAGTACACGCGCCAGCATCGCCTTGGAGAGGGTGGCGCTGGTCAAATGCCAAACCAGCAGACTGCCATCTTTGGCGATATAAAACTCCGCCCACAGCTGTTTATTCGCATGATTCACGATTTTATACTTGATCGACGCGTAGGAGACTGACTCGCGCGTCATCGTGCAGGCATCCAGATCAAAACCACTGGCCGCACCCGCCGGCGCGCAGATGCCGCTCTTCTTCACCAGCCCGGCAAACGTCTTTGCATTCACCTTCACCCGCGGCGCAGGACTCACCACGTCGGCAGAGTTTGCATATTTGCTATGCTGATCCAACTTCACTGGCGCGAGATTTTCCGGCAGCTGGGTCCAAATAGCATCCTCCAACGCTCGAAAATTGACCGCCTCACTCAGCTCGGAGGCATCGCCCTTTTCGATCCCGGCCTTCAAATGGCCGAAGGTAAAGAATACCCCACCAAAGCTGGTCACCACCACAACCACGCCACAGGTGAGATAAAAAAGAATCATCCTCAAACCATTATTCTGCTCTTTTTTCTTTGCCATTGATTCACCCTCTCTAAAGAAAAATTGGTCGCTTGAAGCGCTGCTAAACATCCACACACTGCAGGCTGCCACGACGAACGCCAAAACTATACTTTAATTTACATCTTTTCAAAGCGAAAAAACAGAACAGCAGAACCATCGCATAACGCTCAACCACGCCACCACCACACCCTGCACCAGATAGATTCCCGCCTACGCGGGAGTGACCATTATTCAACGATGCGCGGGAACGGCCGTTTTGCTGCGATTGACCTGAGCGAGTCAGAGCGACCCGCTCATATCGTCACGCGACAACATCGATCTGTTCATTCGATAAAAACTTACGCCCGTAGTGCAAATGAATCCGATGCTGTTTAAAGATCTCGAACAGTTCAGGGTCGATATGCCCCTCATCCTTCATATGTTCCATGATGGACATCACCTGCGACAGCGGCATCGGCTTCTTGTAGGGGCGATCAGCGGCCGTAAGCGCCTCGAAAATATCGGCAATACCGATCACCCGCGCCTGCACAGACATCTGCTCGCGCGTCAATCCACGCGGGTATCCTTTCCCATCCATCCGCTCATGATGCCCCCCGGCAATCTCCGCCACATGCTTCAGATGCTCGGGGAAGGGTAGCCCCTCCAGCATATTGATCGTCGCGACGATGTGATGATTGATGACATCCCGCTCCTCCGGCGTGAGCGTGCCCTTCTCGATGGTCAGATTATAGACCTCATTCTCTTCCAGCATCGGATGCTGCTTGCCATCCAGCCCCCGCCAGCGGTAGGACTCAGCAATCTCCCGCACCCGCTGCTGCTTCTCAGGAGCCATATACTCACCGCCGGTATTGCAGTCGCGCAAAAATGCGAGCTCCGCCTTGAGCGACTCAATCTCGTCGCGCAATGCCCCGGCCAGCTCCGCGTCGGAGAGTGTGCTGTGCCCCTTCAGATAGTCGATCATCATATCGCGACATTTAATCTCATAACGCAGCGCCACCTTGTCGATCCGATCACAGATCGTCTCCAACTTCGTCGCCTTATCGACCACATGAATCGGCGTGGTGATCTTACCGCAATCGTGCAGCATGGAAGCGATCTTCATCTCATACATATCTTCATCGCTCATATGAAAATCAGCCAGCTCGCCCTGATCATGCTTGCTGGCTGCCTCCACCAACATCATCGACAACTCCGGCACCCGCCGGCAGTGGCCGCCGGTGTAGGGGGACTTATCGTCGATCGCCTTAGAGATAATATCGATGAATGATTCAAGCAGCAGCTTCAATTCATCATTCAGCCGCTGATTATTGACCGCCACCGCCGCCAATGCCGCCAATGATTCAGCGATCTTCTGACTATCCGCAGAGAAGCTGCGCGTCTCCCCGAGGTCTTTATCGACCATATTCACCAACTGCAATACACCAACCAGATCGCCCTTCTGATTGATCATCGGCACAGCCAGCATCGACTTGGAGTGATAGCAGTGATCCTGATCAAATTGCCTCACCCGGGAGAAATTAAACGCACTATTCTCATAGATGTTATCGATTTTCACACTCTGTTTGTGCGCCGCCACATTCGCTGCCACGATATCATCATTGGCGTGGCCATCAGCATCATAAATCTCAAGCGGGGCCAACTGCGGCAGATTACCGGCGGCACGACTGGCATGGATATTCAACGAGCTATTCTTCATCACCTCAAAATGAAGCTTCCCCTCGCGATGGAGATAGAGCGTGCCACCATCAGCCCAGGTCAACTCCTTGGCGAAGGTCAGAATCTTCTCCAGCATCCGATCCAAGTTATGCTCGGCAGAGAGGGCAATGGCGATCTGATTGAGTTTACTCACCTCATCCACCAATCGGCGCTGCTCCACATGCATATGGTAATTCTCCACATGCATCGCCGCCTGGTTGGCCAATATCTCCGCCACGCAAACATCCGACGGTGAAAAGGGGGTAATCGCCTCGCCATCCTCATCCAGATGATTCACCAGCTGCAATACGCCAATTACATTTTTTCGATGCCCCACAATCGGCACAGCCAGCATCGATACCGTTCTGTAATCCATCTTCTCATCGAACTGTTTAGCGCCAATCAACGGATACTCATCTGAGTGGTAAATGTCGGCGATATTGACCACACGATTCTCGGAAGCTGCCGCTGCCGCAATACTGGCTTTATTGATCTCCCCTTCCCGACGCTCTAGCGGCACATCCTTGAAGTGACCGAATTTCGCCGGCGTCTGTGCGCCATACAGCTCCAAGCGGCTATTCTGCATGACAAAAAAGTGTAGCAGATTATGCTCATCCAGCAGGTAGATGGTACCGCCTTCAGCACTGGTCAGCTCCCGCGCACCGGCCAACAACGCATTCAGCGCGCTGGAGAGACTGGTGCTGTTCAGAATCTCCTGACTGGCGGAGTGCAGTTTGGCGAACATCCGTCCGCTCTCTTCAGAACCCTTCATCTATCTCCCAACCCCGTTGTCGTGTCGCGTATCGATCATGCTTCCGGTTATAGTCCAATATCACATATTCAGCAAGTAACAGCGCCGCTGCTGGCCGGCGATCTCCAGCTGCACCGCTTCACACGCCGGCCGCTCATCCGCACCCATCGCATCGTAGGCAGCACTGGTAAAATAGAGCTCATCGGGGCCAGAAATATCCTCGCCCAATTTGGAGGCAAGATTCATCTCGAAGCCATAAAACTCACCAAAACCACGATCAACCAGAATATCGCCATAGCCGATGCCGCCGCAGACGTGAAACAGCTCACCCTCTTCCAGCATCACCCGCTGCTGCCGCAAGCCATCGGTAATCCCCTGCGCCACCGCATAGGCATCCAGCACGGTGGGAAACAGGCCGATGATATTATCCGCCTCAAACGCGTAACG
This sequence comes from Mariprofundaceae bacterium, assembly GCA_027018975.1. GTDB lineage: Bacteria > Pseudomonadota > Zetaproteobacteria > Mariprofundales > Mariprofundaceae > Mariprofundus. The sequence continues at coordinate 14,858 of JALUXN010000095.1, forward strand.
CACCGCACCATGCTGCTGAATAATCGGCTCCGCGATACTGCGCAGCGCCGCAATCTTGGAGAGGAAATAGATCATCCCATGCGCGGCGGTGCTCTTGGTAAAACCGGATGAATCGAGCACCAGTGTCGCACAGCGGCGGCCAAACCGTTGCCATAGCTCATCCTCGCGCGCTACTGCATCAATCCCCTGTCGTCGGTAGTCATCCAGCCAGGCCATCAGACTTCGATCCATCACCACCTCCTTCACCCCCAGCGCAGAAGGTTCGATCATTGGTACTCCCCCCGCCATTGTCAATCACAAACCGTTTTCAGCGCAGTAAAACGTTCATTCCCGCGCAAGCGGGAATCCACGCGGCAATGAATCCCCAATGGAGACTCTCGGGGATAACGCAATCCTGTTTTCTAAAGGAAGATGGACACATATCATGCGATTACCCTGGCCAACGAGGCACCGTCAAAATGAGCATTTTCACAATGGCACCAAGTATGCTTAAAAAATGTGCTATAATCATAATCGATTCAGGGTTATCCAAATTCAGGGAGTGGAATCACCATGGACAGCAAACTGCATGCAGAGCCAAGTCAAGCGCCGGAGTTTGCCGCTGACCCGCCACCGGAACTCTCCATCCTGTCACGTTTTGTCCGCATCTTCCTCGCTATCGCGCTCCCGCTGGCCGCCATCGCCGTCTATATCGACCACACCAACCGCACCCAACAACTGCAAACCATTCAGAAACAGGAGGAGCTGCGCCTTGCCCAGCAGGTGCAGCTGATCCACGAAACCTTCTCGCAGCTCTTCACCGACCTGATCATCCTCTCCAAACACAACGACTTTCACCACATCCCCATCGCCACCCCGGCCACCCTGCCCGGCCACCTCTATGAGCTGGCCACCGAGTTCAAATCGTTCCACATCTACAAACCGCACTACACCCAGATCCGCTTCATCAATCTGCAGGGGATGGAGCAGATTCGCACCGAACACCGCCCCGATGGCGTCAAGATCCTGCCGCCTGCGCAACTCCAGTACAAAGGCAACCGCAACTACTTCAAACAGGCCGCAGCCCTCGGCCCGCACCGGATCTACATCTCGCCGATGGAGCTCAATGTTGAGCATGGCAAACTCGATCAACCGCTGCAGCCGACCATCCGCATGGCCATGCCGCTCTTCGAACAGGGCAAGAAATTCGGCGTTTTGGTGATCAACTACGATGCCACCGCCCTGTTCCATAAATTGGCCAGCCTCAGCCACACCCAGATCGGCGCCCAGCGCATGCTGCTCAACATGCAGGGCTACTGGCTGGAGCATCCCGATGCGTCGAAGGCGTGGGGTTTTCTCCTCCCTGACCGCGCCAACAGCAATCTCGCCCACACCCAGCCTGAGCTCTGGAAAAAAATCAGCACAAAACCCGCCGGCCAGTTGATGCAGCATGGTGATCTCTACACCTTCAGCCGCGTGCGCCCGATGGCCAGCGTCAACGAGCGCATCCGTAGCGACACCCCCGCCGAACTGATCT
>JALUXN010000096.1 GCA_027018975.1 Mariprofundaceae bacterium
ATGTTGCGGAGTGTAAAAACGGCGCGCTTAGATCAGCACGCCGGCGGGCGTTTCAAGCTGTGCCTTGAGTGCGGCAAGGAACTCGGCACCCACGGCACCATCGACCACACGGTGATCACAGGAGAGGGTGAGCGTCATCATCTGCTTCACGCTGACCTGCCCATCCTCGACAACGGCACGCGCCTCGGTCGCACCGACCGCCAGAATCGCCCCTTCCGGCGGATTGACGATAGCGGCGAACTGTTTGATGCCGTACATGCCGAGATTGGAGATCGAGAAGGTGCCGCCGGTGTACTCCTCCGGCTGCAGCTCGCCGGCGCGCGCCCGTGCTGCCAGCGATTTCACTTCGGCGGAGATGTCGGTGATCCCCTTCTGTTCGGCAAAGCGCACCACCGGCGTGATCAGGCCACCATCGATGGCGACGGCCACCGAGATGTGGGCGTGCTTGTGCATCAGGGTGTGGCTCTCTGTCCAGCTGGCATTGGCGGCCGGCACAGCGATCAGCGCCTTGGCCACGGCTTTGATGATGAAATCGTTGACGCTCAACTTGAACGCACCATCGGCGGCGCTATTGAGCTGGGCGCGCAGATCCATCAAACGATCCATCGCCACATCGACGCTGAGATAGAAGTGCGGCACCTGCTGTTTCGACTCGGAGAGGCGGCGGGCAATCGCCTTGCGCATCATCGTGTTTTCGATCCGCTCGAACTCATCATCATGATAAGGAAGCGGCCCCTGCGGCAGTGGGCGAGCCGGCGGCGGTGTGACGGCAGCGCTGGCGCCACCGAGATTGATGCCGCGATGGGCGGCGCGCTCGATGTCGGCTTTGACAATGCGACCGTTCGGGCCGCTGCCGGTAATGGCGGCAAGATTGATCCCTTTCAACTTGGCCAGACGACGCGCCAGCGGACTGGCTTTAATACGCCCGGCTTTGTTGGCTGCGGCCGGCTGGGGTGCTGGCTGCGCAGCGGGTTGGACGGCCGGTTGTGGTGTAGGTTCAGCTGCCGCTTGAGGCGCGGGCGCTTCACTCAGCGCGGTAGGCGCTTCGGCGGCACCTTCAGGCTGATAATCCGCTGGCACCTCCTCGCCCTCTTCGGCGATCACTGCGATGGCGGTGCCGACGGCAACGACTGAGCCCTCCGGCGCGAGAATCTTGTGGAGGATCCCTTCGTCGATCACCTCCATCTCCATGGTCGCCTTGTCAGTCTCGATTTCCGCGAGAATCTCGCCGGACTCCAGCGTGTCCCCCTCCTGCTTCAACCAGCGGGCGATCTTGCCCTCGGTCATGGTCGGGGAGAGTTGCGTCATAAACAGATCAATCGGCATGTTCGCTCCTTATGCTCGGCCGCAGGCCGTGCGCGCCGCTTCGACAATTTCGCGCACACTCGGCAACGCCATCGCTTCCAGATTAGCCGCATACGGCATCGGCACATCTTTGCCGGTGACACGAATCACCGGCGCATCGAGATCATCAAAGCCACGCTCCATAATGCGGGCGGAGATCTCCGCGCCGATACCGGCAAAGCGCCACCCCTCTTCAACCACCACCGCGCGGTTGGTCTTGGCCACCGACTGCAGAATCGTCGCCTCATCGAGCGGACGGATGGTGCGCGGATCGATCACCTCCGCCTCAATACCCTCGGCTGCCAGCTCTTTGGCGGCTGCCAGTGCAAAGCCGGTCATGCGCGAGTGCGCGACGATGGTGACATCGCTGCCGGCACGCTTCACATCGGCCTTGCCGAGCGGAATCAGATATTCGCCGTCCGGCACTTCGCCGACATCGCCGTAATTGATTTCATTCTCAATGAACACCACCGTGTCGTTGTCGCGCACGGCCGATTTCAGCAATCCCTTAGCATCGGCCGGATTGGAGGGCATCACCACCTTCAAACCAGGCACATTGGCCATCCAGTTCTCCAGACTCTGCGAGTGCTGCGCACCCACGCGCGCCGCCGATCCGCCAGCACCACGGAAGACCATCGGCACACTGTACTGGCCGCCGGACATATATTTCATCTTGGCCGCCGCATTGACGATCTGATCGAGCGCCAGAATGGCGAAGTTCCAGGTCATGAACTCGATAATCGGGCGCAGGCCGGTCATCGCCGCGCCGACGCCGAGGCCGGCAAAGCCCAGCTCGGTAATCGGCGTATCAATCACCCGTTTGGGGCCGAATTTATCGAGCAGCCCCTGCGATACCTTGTAGGCGCCGTTGTACTCGGCCACCTCTTCACCCATCAGGAAGACATTCTCGTCGCGTTGCATCTCCTCGGCCATGGCCTGATTCAACGCTTCGCGGTAGGTAATTTTGCTCATGCCACGCCCCCCGGATATGGATACGCGCCCGCAATCGGATCGCTGTAAATGTCGCTCCACAACTCGGCGGCATCGGGCTCCGGCTGCGATTCAGCAGCCTTGGCGATGGCTGCAACCTCTTTCTTGATGTCGCGGTCGATCTGCTTGAAGCCCTCTTCGCTGGCCAGCCCCGCCTCGATCATCTGCGCCTGCAGGCGGGCGATCGGATCGCGGCCGGTACGCCACTCATCGACCTCTTCGCGGGTACGGTAGGTGGCCGGATCAGACATCGAGTGGCCGCGATAACGGTAGGTGATCGCCTCGACCAGAATCGGTCCCTGACCGGAACGGGCATGCTCAATGGCTTCGCTCATCTTGTTTTTGAACTCCAGCACATCCATGCCGTCGATCTGCATGCCGGGGATTTTGAAGGAGATGCCGCGCTTGTAGAGGTGGGTCTCGGCCGACGCACGGTCGAGCGATGTGCCCATGGCGTATTGGTTGTTCTCCACCATGAAGACGATCGGCAATTTCCACAGCGCCGCCATGTTGAACGACTCATAGACCGCGCCCTGATTGATGCCGCCGTCACCCATGATACAGATGGTGACGCGATCATCGCCGCGATACCAACTGGAGAAGCCGAAACCGAGGCCGATCGGCACCTGCTCGCCGACAATGCCGTTGCCG
>JALUXN010000097.1 GCA_027018975.1 Mariprofundaceae bacterium
CCTGCATACCGGCAGCGACCCACTGCACCAGTGCCCTGCCGTGCAGCTGGTCGATCACCGGCCGCGTGATCCGGCAGAGATCGAAGCCGCACTCAGCAGCCAGCGCGCGAATCTGCGCTTTCAGCGGCGCCACACGACCACGCAACCGCTCAAGGGAGAACGGTCACCCGCTCCATCACATCGCCCTGCACAATCTGATCGACCACATCCATGCCATCGACCACCTGACCGAACACCGTGTACTGGTGATCGAGGTGCGGCTGCGCCTCGTAGCAGATATAGAACTGGCTACCGGCTGAATCGGGGGAGGCAGAACGCGCCATCGCCACCGTACCACGCACATGTTTGCGATCATTGAACTCCGCCTTGATGGTGTAGCCCGGACCGCCGGTGCCGTTACCCTTCGGATCACCGCCCTGCGCCATAAAGCCTTCGATCACGCGGTGGAAGGTCAGCCCGTCATAAAAACCCTTGCCCGCCAGCGCCTTGAAGTTCGCCACCGTATTCGGCGCACTGTCGGGATAGAGTTCGATCAGAATATCGCCATATTTGGTGGTGATCTTCACATGATTGCCGGGCGGAATATCTTTGTCACCCGCCTTCGGCGCTTTTTTGAATAGTCCCATCTTCTGCTCTCCTTGTGGATCATGATTGCCGATCACGCCGAGCTGCGTTCCGAGCATCAGCCCGAGAAATGCGCCGACCAGAATGATCGTGTTCCTGCGTTTGATTTTGGCGACCCGCGCCTCTTCTTCCTGCTGATTCATCCGCTGTTTCCCCATTGCTGTCAGAGAAAACGGCGCTGCGCCGAGGGTAGGATTTTGGCCGGATGCAGCACCATCTGGCGCATACCGCTCTCCAGCCGGCCACTGCCGAGAAACGTCTGGCCGCAGAACAGCGCCACATCCTGCGCCGGCTCGCCCGCCGCCATCTCCGGCATCTGCAGCCGCTGGCCATGCAGAAAACGGCGCGCCTGATCCTGCGGCAACTGCAGCTGTCGCATATGCCGCAGCCAGTGCGCCATCGGCAGCAGACAGGCCTCACGCTGCGCCTCCAGCTGCTCCAGTGTCACCATCATCACCGCTGGCCAGCCGCCAGTCGAAGTGCGGCGCAGCGCGGTGACACAGCCGCCCATGCCGAGCGCCACACCAATATCGCGCGCCAGCGAACGGATATAGGTGCCTTTTGAGCAGCGCACATCGAGCGTCACCAGCGGAAAAGCGAACGCCACCAGCTCCAGCGCCAGAATCGTCACCGGGCGCGCCTCCATCGCCACCATCTCACCCTTGCGTGCCAGATCATAGGCGCGCTTGCCATCGATACGAATCGCCGAATAGGCCGGCGGCACCTGCATCATCTCGCCGCGAAAGGCGTCGAGCGCCGCCAACAGATCGGCCTCAGCGACCACGCCATCGAATCGAGCCGTGGTGTCGCCTTCGGCATCGAGTGTGTCGGTTTGATAGGAGAGATCGAAGCTGACGCGATACGCCTTCTCCGCCTGCAGGCCGACATCGGCAAAGCGGGTCGCATCGCCGAGCAGTACCGGCAACATGCCGGTCGCCATCGGATCGAGGGTACCGGTATGCCCCGCCTTGATCCGTTTTTCACCCTCAGTGGAAAAGATACGCGCCACCGCATTGACCGCCTTGCGAGAACTCCAGCCGAGCGGCTTATCGAGAAAGACCACGCCCTGCATCGCGCCCTCTAATGCAGCAGTCGGGCGACCGCCTGCTCCACCTGCGTCCGCACCGAGGCCAATGTCCCCTGCATGACGCAGCCGGCAGCATGTTTGTGGCCGCCACCGCCCAGCTCTGCCGCCAACGCGCCGACATCCGCCCAAGTCTTGCCGCGGAAGCTGACCTTCCAATAGCCATCGCGCGTCTCGTCACAACGGATAAAGACCGCCACCTCGACGCCATCAACGCTGCGCGCATAATCGATCAACCCCTCGGTATCTTCGACATCGGCGCCTGAGTTCTCATACATATCACGATCGACAAAGATCCACGCCGAGCGCCCCCCATCGCGGAATGCGAGCGTATCGAGGCAGGCGGTGAGCATCTTCAACCCGGAGTGGGAGCGGCTCTCATAGACCTGCACACTGATCGGCCACGGCTCTGCCCCCGCATCAATCAGATCGGCCGCCATGCGATAGACGGCAGCGGTTGCACTGGAGAGGCGGAAACTGGCGGTATCGGTCATCACCGCCACATAGATCGCCTGCGCCATGGTTGCCGTGAGCGGCTGCCCCATGGCGATCAACAGATCGAACATCATCGCGCCGGTGGCGCAGTAGCGGGCATCGACCAGGTTGATGTCGCCGAAGCGTTTGTTGCTGGCGTGGTGGTCGATATTGAGCAGCGGCGCGCCGGCATAAAAGGCGTCAGGCATACCGAGCCGCCCGCGCGCACCGCAGTCGAGCGCAATGATCAGATCGACGCCATCCAGATCCACACTATCGCCATGAAAATCACCCTGCGTCACCTGATCGGCATGGGTGAGGAATTGGTAGATGCGCGGCACGCCATCGCGATTATGCATGCGCACCGCTTTGCCCGCCGCCAACAACGCCTCGTAGAGCGCCATCTGACTGCCGATACCGTCGCCATCAGGATTGCAGTGGGTGATCAGCACAATCCGCTCAGCCGCCGCGATCGCATCGAGCGCCGGCTGCCAATCGACATCGGCCAAAAGCGGCGTCAGGCGCGATTCAGAGCGCACGCTCACGGCCGCTCCAGTTCGCGCAGCATCTGCAACACATCACCGCTCTTCTCGAAATTCTCATCCCAGCAGAATCGCAGACTCGGCAGCCGCCGTCTCGGCAGCGCGCGGCGCAGCTCATGCTCAAAGTGCGGCGTCATCCGTTGCAGCGACTGCAGTACGGCGGGAATATCACCCGCCTCATCCGCAGCAAAACTGCGGTAGACCCACACTGTCACCAGCTGGCGACCGGAGGACTCCACCCGTGTG
>JALUXN010000098.1 GCA_027018975.1 Mariprofundaceae bacterium
CCAATAGCAACGAGATCAACATCCGCTTCGCCTTGGCACTCTCCTGCCGCTCCCGATACCAGCGCCACATCAGCGCCAGCGGCACCGCCACTCCCATCGGATGCAGGCTGACAGCCAGCGCACAGATCAAAACCTGCAGAAACAGCCAGCTCGGCGCGGTGCGTTCACTGGCCAGAATCAGGCGATCCAGCTGGTGCGCCACAGCAATCGACCAGAGCAGATAGACACCACTGCCGATACTATCGGTCTGCAACAGACAGATCGGCGAGATCAACATCAGCGCCGCAGCAATCATCGCTGCCTCACTGCCGTAGCGCGATTCAGCCCAGCGATAGAGCATCAGCGCGGTACCAAAGAGGAAGAACATCGTATAGACCTTGGCCGCAATCAAGCTCCCCACCCAGTGCAGATCCAGCGGCACAAACAGTATCGCGCGCAGATCAGGCACCCCGTAAAAAGCCACCGGACTGGCGATTTGATGCACAATCGACCAATTCAACAACAGATCCAGCGCGGCCGACTCCTCGATGCCGTAGCGATCATAGTGGAAGAGCGCAATAAACACATACGCCAACAAACAGAGCCCCGCCAAGCCAAAATGGCGCGGAGCCAACGAATCACGAATCGATGAAAGCATAAATCATCCTGTTGAACATGGGATAAGCAACAGCCCTGCGCACAGCCACACAACTGCGCCGGAGCGAAGGCGGCGATTGTAATCTGCCGCACGCCACAAGCAACCAACCGGTGACTTACAAACTTGTCAGCATGGCAAATTTGGATAGGCTGGGTGTTGTAGATTCGAGCCGGAGCGTATGGATTTGCGCTTTCGCGGAAATGACACTGGTGCCGAAGGAGAGGAGGGGGGTATGGAAAGGGTGCCTTTGATCCACAACCATAAAGCTAATCCGCTGGTGCAAGCGTTAGAAAAAATGCGTCATCCCCAAAGCCTTAATCGGAGCTCTATTGCAGCGTAGGCTCAAGAGTTACAGGCGGGCTATCCAACCAGATGATAAGAAACTACCCTTGGCCGCATGGTCAAAGCCTTTGTCGATAAACTGTTCAACCGCTTTTTCAAAATGGAAGCCACCGGCGGCATACTGCTCATGACTGCGGCATTGGCGGCCATGATTGCCGCCAATTCACCACTGAAACCCTATTACGATGCACTGCTGAATATCCCTGTCGAGGTGCGCATCAACCACTTCGAGATCGCCAAACCGCTGCTGTTGTGGATCAACGACGGACTGATGGCGATCTTCTTCTTTATGATCGGACTGGAGCTCAAGCGCGAGATGATCGAAGGGGAGTTCAAAGCAAAGAAGAACATCCTGCTACCGGCCATCGGCGCCATCGGCGGCATGGCTCTGCCGGCCGTGATCTTTACCCTCTTCAACCGCCACGATGCCGAGGCGATGCAGGGGTGGGCCATCCCCACAGCCACCGATATTGCCTTTGCGCTGGCTGTCCTCGCGCTGCTCGGTTCGCGTGTACCCACGAGTATGAAGATATTCCTCTCATCGTTGGCTATTTTCGATGACCTTGGTGCCATCGTGATTATCGCCCTCTTCTACACTGCCAACATCTCCGCCATCGCCCTGATCATCACCGCCATCTGCATGGGGCTCCTGCTACTGCTCAACCGCCTGCAGGTCACATCGAAAGCGATCTATCTCATGATCGGCATGGTCATGTGGGCGGCACTGCTGAAATCCGGCATCCACGCCACCCTCGCCGGCGTCGTACTGGCGCTCTTCATTCCCATGCGCGACAAAACCAACCCGCAATACTCGCCGCTAATCTCGCTGGAGCGCGACCTGCAGCTACCGGTCGCCATTCTGATTCTGCCGCTGTTTGCGTTCGCCAACGCCGGCCTCAACTTCACCGGCCTGAACATCGAACAGGTCAGCCACCATGTACCGCTAGGCATTGGCGCAGGGCTGCTGATCGGCAAACAGCTGGGCGTCTTCAGCAGCTGCTGGATCGCGGTCAAATCGGGGCTGAATCTGCCGCTGGGCATGACATTCCGTCACCTCTATGGTGCCGCCCTGCTCTGCGGCATCGGCTTCACCATGAGCCTCTTCATCGGCTCACTCGCCTTTGAGGTCAGTCGTGACAACATGCTCTTCGACGAACGGATCGGCATCATCGCAGGCTCCCTACTCTCCGGCATCTGCGGCTATTTGTGGCTCCGCTGCAACCCCCATCACCGCTCGGACAGCGATTAGATGGCAGCCAGCAGCCGATCCATCGCCGCCTCCGCATCGGCTGCATAACCGCCACCAAAGATATTGAGATGGTTGAGCAGGTGATAGAGCTGATAGAGCGGTCTGCGCCGGGCATAACCGCCATCCAGCGGCCACGCCTCGCGATAGCCGGCATAGAAGGCGGACGCGAAGCCGCCAAAAAGTTCGCTCATGGCCAGATCACTCTCACGATCACCGTAATAGAGCGCCGGATCAAAGATCACGCCATCGACACCAACAAAGGCGAGATTCCCGCGCCAAAGATCGCCATGCAGCAGCGACGGCAGCGGCTGATAATCGTCGAACAACAGCTCCATCTCCGCCAGCACCCGCTCACCCTTGCGTTGCAATGCACCGGTAAACCCGTGTTGCGCCGCCAACTGCAGTTGGAACTGCAGCCGCTGTTGACGAAAAAATGTCACCCAATCATCCGAAAATCCATTCGGCTGCGGTGTGCTGCCGATCCAGTTATCCCGATGCCAGCCAAACTGGGCACTACGCACGCGATGCAACGCCGCCAATCCGCGACCGGCCGACCGCCAAGCCGCCGCCACATCGGGCACGCGCGGTGTCGCGGTGAGCGGCAGATATTCGCACACCAGCCACGCATGCGACGATGATGCGTCACAACAGATCGGCCGCGGCACCCGCAACGCCTCCGCAGCCGCCAGTTCGCGCAGCGCTGCAGCTTCTGCCTCAAACATCGGCAGAGAGTCGGCGCGACCATATTTGACGAAATAATCACCCCTATCACAACTGAGATGGCAGGCAGCGTGAATCGTCCCACCGGAGAGTGGTCGGGTTGTGCGCGGCGTCAGCGGTACACCTCGCGCTGCAGCGATCGAGGCAACCACTGCCTGAACTTTCATGGCCGCTGCGACTGCTCCCCGGCAGCTGCCACACGCGCGAGATGCCGTTTGCGCCAGCGGCTGATTACCATCCAGCGCCAGAGCGATTGAATACCAAGATAACCGGCCACGCTACTGACCACCGCCAACATGCCGCAACCGAGCAGAAATGGTTGCCAGATCAACATAAAATCACCGGCCAGTGAGGCCATACTCAAATCGCTGCCGAACGTCTGCGTCTGAATGCCCATCGTCCAGCTGCCAAGGCGGTAGGCGCCATAAAAGAGCGGCGGCATGGTCACCGGATTGGTCAACCAGACCAGCGCCACCGAGACCGGCAGATTGGCGCGCAACATAATCGCGCCGGCGGCGGCAAGAATCATCTGAAACGGCACCGGCACCCAAGCGAAAAAGAGGCCGACAGCAAAGGCTTTGGCGACCGAGTGGCGGTTGAGGTGCCAGAGGGCGTGATGATGAAGCAGTTCACCGAAAAAGCGCAGATGCTTGTGATGCCGGATGGTCTCCGGATCGGGCATATATCTGGCGACAAAATCTTTCGGTGAACGCAACCGCTACTCCATACGCGGGAAGATCGGCTGCGGTTTGGCGCATCGGTGGCCGCCCTGCAATACGCCCCAGCCGCCATGTTCGACAAAGCTCAGGCGCCCGGCGTCCTCCATCTCCGGCTGAATCTGCGCCAGCATGCGGCTCATCTTCTCCGGCATGAAGGGGAGCAGCTGCAGCGCCACCAGCCGCAACATCTCGACCAGATGGTAGAGCACCGTCGCCAGCCGTGCCGAATCCCCCGCCTTAGCCAGCGACCACGGCGCATTCTCCTCGACATAGCGATTGCCGTGACGCACCACCTCGTTGATCCGCTCCAGCGCCAGATGGAATGCCTGCTTTTCCAGTGCCGCTGCCACATCGCGCTGCATCGCTTCCACATCGGCAATCAGCGCCCGATCGACCGCCTGCTCCTCGCCGGCGGCCAGCAGTTCGCCCTGCTGATACTTGTTGAGCATCGCCAGCGAACGGTTGAGCAGGTTGCCGACATCGTTGGCCAGCTCCGAATTGTAGCGCTGCTTGAGCGCGCTAAAGGAGAAGTCGCCATCCTGCCCGAAGGGTACTTCACGCAGCAGAAAATATCGCAGCACATCAGCATCGTACTGCTCCAACAGCTCCGCAGGACGCAGCGCATTCCCTTTGGATTTACTCATCTTTTCCCCTTCGACCGTCCACCAGCCGTGGGCGAAGATGCGCTTGGGTAGCGGCAGATCGGCGGCCATCAACATCGCCGGCCAATAGACAGCGTGAAAGCGGAGAATATCCTTGCCGATCAGATGCACATCGGCCGGCCAGTGCACCGGCGTCTCCGGATCAGGGAAGCCGAGCGCCGAGAGGTAGTTGGTCAACGCATCGATCCAGACATAGATAACATGCTTATCGTCACCGGGCACCGGAATCCCCCACGAGAAGGTGGTGCGCGAAATGGAGAGATCGCGCAGGCCGGACTCGACGAAACTGAGCACTTCGTTGCGACGCGAGGCCGGCGCGATGAAATCGGGATTGGCGCGGATATGCTCGACCAGCCGATCCTGAAAGGCGCTCAGCCGGAAGAAGTAGGACTCCTCCTGAATCTTCTCCACCGCCCGCTTACAATCGGGGCAGGTGGTTGAATCCCAGCAGTCGGCATCCTTGAGCTGCGTCTCCGTCCAGTAGGTTTCGCACGGTACGCAGTACCAATCTTCATAAAAATCTTTGTAGATGGTGCCGGCATTCTCCAGCTTGCGCCACATCGCCTGCACGCCCGCCTTGTGCCGCTCGGAACTGGTGCGGATAAAATCATCATTGCTGATCGCCAGCTCCGGCCAGAGGGTGCGATAACGCTCCACCACCTGATCGGCCAGCGCAATCGGCGCAATCCCGCGCGCCGCCGCCGCCTGCTCCACCTTCTGTCCATGCTCATCGACACCGGTCAGGAAAAAGACATCGCGCCCGCTCATGCGCTGATAACGCGCCAGCACATCGGCAGCGATGGTGGTGTAGATATGGCCGAGATGCGGCTCATCGTTCACATAGTAGATCGGTGTGGTGACATAGTAGCGTTCCATCAGCGGTCGGCACTCCCCGGTAACAGTTTCGCGTGAACTATAACCGCCCGATAACGGATGAACAGCGCCAAGAATTGCCGTCCCATCCCGTGCCGCTACACTCGCCGGCATGGCTAAATCGCTTTATGTCTGCCAGAGCTGTGGCGCGGAGCATCGCAAATGGAGCGGGCAGTGCCCGGACTGCCGCCAGTGGAACTGCATCAGCGAGCAGGTCATCGAAGCCGCCACGACCAAACTGGCGAGCCGTGGCAAGGCGCTGCCGGCGGAACCGATCACCGCGATTCAGCAGGGGAGCACACCGCGCCGCTCCACCCGCATCGAGGAGCTGGATCGCGTGCTCGGCGGCGGCCTTGTGCCCGGCTCGGCGCTGCTGATCGGCGGCGATCCCGGCATCGGCAAATCGACACTACTCCTGCAGGCGGCCGCCAAACTCGCCGCCAGCGAAAAGCGTGAACAGGTGCTCTACATCACCGGCGAGGAGTCGATCCAGCAGGTGCATATGCGCGGCGAACGGATCGGCGCGCTGCATGAAAATCTCCTGCTCGTCTCCGCCTGCGAAGTGGAGTCGATCCTCACCACCATCAATCAGGTCAAACCCACCACCGTCATCATCGACTCGATTCAGACCACCGTCAGCGCCGCACTCAGCAGCGCCCCCGGCACGGTCTCACAGGTGCGCGACTGCTCGGCTGCATTGATCAAAAATGCCAAGCAGCACGGCCACGCCATCATTCTCGTCGGCCACGTCACCAAGGAGGGGACGCTCGCCGGCCCCCGTGTGCTCGAACACATGGTCGATGCGGTGATCTATTTCGAGGGCGACCGCGGCCACGCCCACCGTATCCTGCGTGCAGTCAAAAACCGCTTCGGACCGGCCGGCGAAATCGGCGTCTTCGAGATGTCCGACTGCGGCCTGATCGGAATCCGCGACGCCTCCCGCCTCTTCCTCGCCGAACGCGCCAAAGATACGCCCGGCTCAGTGGTGCTCGCCTGCATGGAGGGAACACGGCCGCTCTTGGTCGAGGTGCAGGCGCTGATTGCGCCGACTGTTTACGCCACGCCCAAACGCTCGGCGGTCGGTGTCGATACGGCGCGCGTGGCGATGCTCACCGCCGTACTGGAGCGGCGCATCGGCCTGCCGCTCTCGCAGCATGATGTCTATATCAATATCGCCGGCGGTGCGCGCGTCAATGAGCCGGCCGCCGATCTGGCGGTGTTGATGGCGATGGTCTCCGCCTATCAGGATCGACCCGTACCCGAGAAGATCGCCCTCTTCGGCGAGGTCGGCCTGACCGGCGAGATCCGACCGGTGGCGCAGCCGGAAGCGCGCGCCAAAGAGGCGGCCAATCTCGGCTTCACCCATCTGCTGCTGCCGGGCGAGAATCACGAGAGGGTGCAGAAGGCAAATATCATTGCTAACATGCGCCCCGATCAGCAGACCGCACTGCAGCTGAGCGCTGTCCGACACCTCACCGAAGCTGCGCAAAAATTACTGAACTGATCTGGGGTAGCGCTTGAATTTTCTCGATTATATCCTGATTACGATTGTCGGCCTATCCATGGTGTTATCGCTCTGGCGCGGCTTCATGCGCGAAATGATTTCGCTGATCGGACTCATCGCCGCGTTCCTCATCGCCAGCCGCCTCTCCGGTCAAGCGGGCGACTATCTCGGCCAGTGGGTGGACAATGCCACCGTCGCCGACATTGCCGGCTTCGCGCTGGTCTTTCTGCTGGTCAATATCGCCATCGGCATCATCGGCATCTTTATCCAGCGCCTGATTGATATCGCCGCCCTCACTGCCACCGATCGCACCCTCGGCATCTTCTTCGGCGCCGCCCGCGGCCTGCTGCTCATCGCCCTCTGCTTTCTGGTCTATACATCCTATACTGAGCCGAATGGCGACTGGTTTACCAAGAGCAAACTCGCCCCCTACGCCGTCGAGCTGGGCGACATGCTCGGTAGCGCCATCCCCGAGGAGTACCCCTTCTCGCGCCAGGGCGCAGCACGCTACCGTTCACCGCAGGGCAACACTGAACGGATCAAGGATATGATCCCCAACGTGGACAAAAATGCGCTGAAATCGATCATCGAACAGAACACCAAATGAGGGCGATATGACAACTGAAGCGGAAGGCTACGACCACTTTCATGATGAATGTGGTGTATTTGGCGTATTCAATCATCCGGAAGCCGCCAATCTCACCTACCTAGGGCTCTATGCACAACAGCACCGCGGTCAGGAGTCGGCCGGCATCGTCAGTACCGACGGACACAATTTCAACACCCACCGCGGCATCGGCCTAGTTGCCGATATTTTCAAAAAATCAGAGATCAAAGCGCTGGTTGGCAAGCACAGTATCGGTCATGTGCGCTACTCCACCTCCGGCGAGTCCGGCCTGCGCAACTGCCAACCCTTCTCCTACGAATATGCCCACGGCGGCATCGCCATGTGCCACAACGGCAACATCGTCAACGCCCCCGAACTGCGCAGCGAATTGGAGCAGAGGGGCTCCATCTTCCAATCCACATCCGACACCGAAGTCCTCATCCATCTGGTCGCCCGCAGCAATGCCACCAGCATGAAAGAGCGGCTGGCCGAGGCGGTGGACAAGCTCTACGGCGGATTTTCGCTGCTCGTGCTCGGCGAAGAGCGGTTGGTCGGCATCCGTGACCGCCACGGCATCCGCCCGCTGGTGCTCGGCCAAATCGATGACGCCTGGGTACTCGCCTCGGAGACCTGCGCCTTCGATCTCATCGGTGCCACATTTGTACGCGACATCGAGCCGGGTGAGATGGTGGTGATCGACAACAACGGCATCGAGAGCATCGCCCTCTTTCCGCCCAGCAAGCCCAACTTCTGCGTCTTTGAGTACATCTATTTCGCCCGCCCCGACTCCACACTGGAGGGAGTGAACGTCTATCAATCGCGCTATCAGATCGGCGTGGAGCTGGCCAAAGAGGCACCCGCCGAAGCCGACTTGGTGATCCCCGTACCCGATTCCGGTGTACCGCCGGCTATGGGCTATGCTGAGGCCACCGGCATCCCCTTCCAAATGGGACTGATCCGCAACCACTATGTCGGGCGCACCTTCATTGAGCCGAAACAGTCGATCCGCAATTTCGGCGTCAAGCTGAAGCTCAATCCGAACCGAAAATTGATCGAAGGCAAACGGGTCGTACTGGTCGATGACTCCATCGTGCGCGGCACCACCAGCCGTAAAATTGTCGAGATGGTGCGCGCTGCCGGCGCCAAGGAGATCCACATGCGCATCTCCAGCCCGCCAACCAAACACTCCTGCTTCTACGGTGTGGATACCCCCGACGCCAATGAGTTGATGGCCAACAAGATGAGTGTCGATGAGATGTGCCAAGCGATTGGCGCAGATTCGCTCGCTTTTGTCAGCTTTGATGGTCTCTACCGAGCAGTCGGCAAGCCATCGGAAATGCATTGTGACGCCTGCTTCTCCGGCAACTATCCGGTACCTGTCGAGAAAAAACGTTCACCGCAAATGTCGCTGCTACGCATCCACAATCGCGGCAGCTGAGCCGACCGTTGCAGCGCAGCAGAACTCCGGAACAGCAAAGCAAACACCCGATTAGCGCCCATCTCACCCGCCTCATGCCAGCACTGCGCTACTCGCTGGCCGGGCTGCGCACCGCATGGCACGGGGAGGCCGCTTTTCGCCTCGAGCTGATCCTCACGCCACCCATTGCTGCGGCTGCCCTCTGCTTCGGCAGCAGTGGTCTCGAGCGTGCCCTGCTGCTCGGCAGCTGGCTGCTTGTGCCGTTGACGGAGCTGATCAACTCCGCCATTGAGGCCACCATCGATCGCATCGGCAGCGAGTCGCACCCACTCTCCGGTCAAGCCAAAGATCTCGGCTCTGCTGCTGTCTTCGTGGCGCTGCTGATTGCCGCGACCTGCTGGCTGTTGATCCTCGTATGAACCGCACGCCGATCGTTCAAACAGCGTCCCGTTTACAGCAGAATATCCGCGATATCCTGCTCCTGCTGGCGCCCCTCTTCCTGCTCTTCCTGATCGGGCGTATCGCCCTGCTGCTGCTCTACCCGAGTGATTTTGCCGATCTCTCCCTCTGGGAACGACTGCGCGCCATGCTGCTCGGAGCGCTCCATTTTGATATCTCTATCACCTTCACCGCCATGGCACTGCCGCTCTGGCTACACCTGTTCGCCTTCCGCTGGAGCGGCAGCCTGCTCTGGCGCCGTTTTCTGCTGGCCTGGATGGCAGTCGTCCTGATCGTCTTCACCTTCACCGAGATCGTCGATATCGTCTATTTCGGCTTTGTTCACCGCCATATCGGACAGGAGATGATGGCCTCGCTGCAGAGTGATCCGGAACTGATTCAAGCCATTGCGCTGCAGAGCTACGGCTGGCTGCTGGCGCTCTTTGCCGGCGGCGTCATGCTCCTGATCCTGCTGACCTATCGCATTGCCAAACAGCTCGAACCGCGCCCGCCGATGCGTGAACCGGCATGGTCGGTACGACTGCCGCTAACACTGCTCACGCTAGGCCTAGCGATCCTCGGTATTCGCGGCAGCGCAGTCAGCAAACCCATCCAACCGGTCTATGCCTTTGAAGATAGCAGCATGGCGGCCGGTTATCTGGAGCTCAATGGCGCCTTCTGCACCTTCCATGCTCTGCACGGCCCAAGCCCCATCCGCGCCCATTTCATGGATGACCAGAGCGCCAAAGTGGCCATCCGCCAAGCCCTGACATCGCCGCACGAACAGTTTATCGATGCGCACCACCTGCTGCTCCGCCACCGGAAACCGCTGCGCCACCCGGTCACCCCGCCCAACATCGTCGTGCTCCTACTGGAGAGCTGGGATGCGCTGCATACCGACATCAGCCGCCAACTGGAGGGGATGCAGCCCTACGGCGTCACACCGAATTTCAACCGACTGGCACAACAGGGGCTCTTCCTCGCCAACTTCTATGCCAATGGCCAGCGCTCGATCGACGCCATCACAGCCCTGCTCACCGGCCTGCCGCCGCAACCGGGGCAGCGCTATCTCGGCGAAGGCGTTGAGCTCAATCGATTCACGTGGCTGGGGCAGATGGCCAAGCGTCACGGCTACCACACAGTGATGATGCAGGGCTCGCGGCGCGCTTCGTTTTATCTCGACAAGATCGCGCCTTTAGCCGGATTTGATCGCTATGACGGCGCCGAAGACCTCATCCCCACCCTGCATCCGCAGGTGAAAAAACCGACATGGGGCGGCTGGGATCTTGACCTGCTGGAGACTGCCCATCGTGCATTTATCGCCACTAAAAAACCGTTCCTCGGCTTTCTCTTTACCGTCAGTACTCACACCCCCTTCGAGCTGCCTGACGCGAAATGGCAGAAGTTCCCGCCCGATAGCGAGGATCACAAGCTGCTCAACGCCATGCAGTACACCGACGATGTGTTGGGACGATTCTTCGCTGAAGCCAAACAGGCCGGCTACATGGACAACACCATCTTCTTCCTAGTCGGTGACCACTACTCCGGCCTCGGCACACCACGCGACCTGCGCGACCAGCACCACATCCCGGCACTGATCATCGCACCCGGGCTGACCCCGCGCATCAGCCGGGCACCTGCCAGTCAGGAGGATCTCATCCCCACCCTGATGGATCTGGCCGGTTGGTCAGACAACCACGCCACGCTTGGCCAATCGATCATCGAGTCGCATCTCAACCGCGGGGAAATGATCCGCCGCGACAACCTTGTCGGACGTATTGAAACAGATGCCTTCATGATGCACGACCTGCATCGCCCGATCTTCTACCAGGGAGCCACAGCAAAACGGACAACCGTCGAGCAACGCCTGCTCGCCATCACCCAATACCTCAACCACGCCCTGCTCACCAACAGCCTCCTGCCACCACCGCAATAGCGCATGGACAGCCGCTTGATAGAACAGATAGCCTTGGCGTGAGCTTTTTCGGGAGGAGCGTGTAGCCATGATCGACAAACAGACTGTACTGGTGGTGGATGACACGCCGGAAAACATCGACGTACTCAAAGGCATCCTCTCCGACAGCTACCGTGTCAAAGCGGCCATCGATGGCGAAAAGGCACTGAAGATCTGCGCCAAGTCACCGCCGGATCTGATCCTGCTCGATGTGATGATGCCTGAGATGGATGGCTACGAAGTCTGCCGCAGACTCAAAGCCGACTCCGCCACACGCTCGATCCCGGTCATCTTTGTCACCGCGAAAAATGAGGTCGAGGATGAAACCCACGGCTTTTTAGTTGGCGGAGCCGACTACATCACCAAGCCGGTCAGCCCACCGCTGGTGCGTGCGCGTGTCAACACCCATCTGGCACTCTACGATCAAAACCGGGCACTGGAGACACAGGTACGCGAACGCACACAAGAGATCCGCGAGCTGAATCGGGAGATTGAGGAGACACAGAAAGAGGTGGTCTTCACCATGGGCGCCATCGGCGAGACACGCTCTAAAGAGACCGGGCAGCATGTGAAGCGAGTAGCCAAATACTCACGCCTGTTCGCCATCCACTACGGCCTGCCGGAGGCGGAGGCGGAGCTGATCAAAATGGCCTCACCGATGCACGACATCGGCAAAGTCGGCATCCCCGACAGCATTCTCAACAAGCCCGGCCGATTTACGCCAGAGGAGTTCGAGATCATGAAAACCCACGCCGAGCTCGGCTATGAGATGCTCTGCCACTCCAACCGCCCCATCCTCAAGGCCGCCGCCACACTGGCACACCAGCATCACGAAAAATGGAACGGTCAAGGTTACCCGCACGGGCTGGCGGGCGAAGAGATCCATATCTATGGCCGTATCACCGCCATCGCCGATGTCTTCGACGCACTCGGCAGCGACCGCTGCTACAAAAAGGCGTGGCCGGATGAGAAAATCTTCGACCTACTCCACGCCGAACGCGGTGAACAATTTGAACCGAAACTGGTCGATATCTTCTTCGAACATCTGGACGAGTTCCTCGCAATCCGCGACACCCATCGCGATCTCTGAATCGCCACACTGAAGGCGCGATAATTATTCAGCATCATGCTGGGTACTCTTGAGTAACATGATCATCCCCGAGTGCCACTATCGGGGATTCATGGCTGTACTGATCCCAATAAGAACGTTCCCGCGCAGGCGGGAATCCATTGGGCAGAGTGTGTGATGGGGACGCAGCAGGGGTGTTGTTTGCTTGTCAGTAGGAGCATGCGGATGGAGTGGTGTTTGCATGGAGGTGATTCGGTGCGTGGTGGATTCCCGCCTGCGCGGGAATGACCGTTTGTTATCCGATTGTCTAGCGGACAAACCGTGGGATGAGCTGAATAGCGACTCAGGTCGCGTTGCGAACACCCAACGATTAAGTAGCAAAATAGTAACTCCACCATTTTGCTACTCAATCGTTGCCATGCTGGAACTGTTTAGATCGCCCACGGTTTGTTCGATAGCAAGGCGAACACGCGCAGTGTGCTGCTGCACATGAGCATGTTCAACGCTGCTAGCGGGCAAACCGTGGGATGAGCTGAACAGTTACGAAGGCGCGCTGGCTACACGCCGGAGTACTGCGCGTGCACCGATTTGGCATGCATACCAGGCAGCTTGTTCAGCGCCGCAATCAGGGCTCTGGCGGAGGCGACCACGATATCGGTATCCGCCCCCTGACCATTCACCACCCGCTCCCCATCCTGCAGACGCACTGTCACATCCCCCTGCGCATCGGTACCGGCGGTGATCGCGTTCACAGCGTAGAGCAACAGCTTGCCGTTGGGCTCAACCAGTGATTTGATCGCCTTGAACGCCGCATCGACCGGGCCATCACCCTCCGCCGTCGCCTTGTGCAGTTCACCATCAATCTCCAACTCCACAGCAGCCACCGGCGTATCACCGGTACCGGACGCGGCATGCAGGCTGATCAGCTTCACTCGCTCGGTATCGACAGCGCGTTCATCGCTGAGAATCGCCATCAGATCCTCGTCAAAAATATCCTTCTTCTTATCCGCCAACGCCTTAAAGCGCGCAAAGACCTCTTTCAGCCGCGCATCATCCATGCGCACACCGAGCTCCTCATAACGCGAACGCAGCGCCGCGCGACCGGAGTGTTTGCCCAATACCATGCGATTGGTTGTCCAGCCGACCGACTCGGGTGTCATAATTTCGTAGGTTTTCTGATGTTTGAGCACACCATCCTGATGAATCCCCGACTCGTGGGCGAATGCATTGGCGCCCACAATCGCCTTGTTCGCCTGTGTCGCCATGCCGGTGATACTGCTCACCAGCTTCGAGGTCGGCACAATCTTCGTCGTATCAACACCAGTGGTGATATCGTAGCGATCGGCTCGCGTCTTCATGATCATCACAATCTCTTCCAGCGACGCATTGCCGGCGCGCTCGCCTAAACCGTTCATGGTACACTCCACCTGCCGCGCACCGTTCTCCACAGCAGCCAGCGAGTTGGCCACCGCCAGACCGAGATCATTATGGCAGTGCACCGAAAAGATTGCCTGATCACTGTTCGGTACCCGCGTGATCAGAGTGCGGATACGCCCGCCGAACTCATCGGGGGTCATGTAACCAACCGTATCGGGGATATTGATCACCCGCGCACCCGCTGCGATCACCCGCTCGACAATGCGGCAGAGAAAATCGATATCGGAGCGCCCGGCATCTTCAGCGGAGAACTCCACCTCCGGCGCCAAATCCCGCGCCTGCGATACCGCCGCCACCGCACGCTCGACCACCTCATCCGGCGACATGCGCAGCTTCGCCTCCATATGAATGGGACTGGTCGCGATAAAGGTGTGGATACGCGCCCGATCACCAGCCGGTCGCACCGCTTCGGCAGCACGCGCAATGTCACCTGCGGATGCACGCGCCAATCCAGCGATCGTCGGCCCCTCCACCTCGGAAGCAATACGATGAACCGCATCAAAATCGCCCTCCGAAGCGATCGGAAAACCGGCTTCAATCACATCCACACCCAGCGCCGCCATGGCGTGCGCCACGCGAATCTTCTCCTCGATATTCATCGAACAGCCGGGTGACTGCTCCCCATCACGCAGGGTGGTATCGAAAATATACAAACGATCAGACATCATCTGCTCCTTGCTGCGGCTGCTCGCCTGACTCATCACTATTGCGCCGACTGCGGTGCAACTTCCGCGCCTGACGCAGCTGCTGCAGACGGCGATGCTGCCAAATACTCAATAACGGCCCGTGCATGCAGTAGGCGAGCAACACGGTAAATGGCATGCGGTAGGGATCTACCGCCAATAGCCCGATCACCACAATCATCATAATCAACATACTTGTCGGCCGCCGTTTTTTCAGATCGATATCTTTGCCGGAGATAAAGCGGACATTGCTCACCATCAACCAGGACAAAAAGACCGACAACCCCAGCCAGAGCCACGGCCACGGCTGGGCGTGCATCTGCACATGGTAGAGCACCGCCGTGGCGATAAAGAGTGCTGCACCGGGCGTCGGCAAGCCCTGAAAATAGCGTTTATCCTGCTGTTCGTGCTGCACATTGAAGCGCGCCAGACGCAGCGCCGCACAAGCGACCACAAAAAAACCACCCAGCCAAGCCAGCTTGTGGTAAGCCGGCCCCAGATCAACCAGTGCCCAGAGATAGATCAATACCGCCGGCGCCACCCCGAAAGAGAGCATATCGCAGAGTGAATCATACTCAGCACCGAATTGCGTCTCGGCATGCAACATGCGCGCCACCCGGCCATCGAGCATATCAAAAATAGCCGCCGCCAAAATAGCCCAAGCCGCCAACTCGAAGTTACCCTGAATCGATGCAATCAGTGAATAGAAACCGGAAAACAGTCCCATCGAAGTGAACAAGCTGGGGAGCAGATAGACCCCCTTGCGCCCCATAGGCGATCGACTGTCAGGCTTCACTGTCAGACTCCGCCGCCGTCTGCGCCTTGGCCTGCTCGCCAGCGGCCGCCGCGCCACTTTCCGCAGCTTCCGCCTGCGCTGTTGCAGTCGGCTCCGTCGCCACCGCTTCACTCGCCTGTTCGCTCTGCGCCTCAGTGGCCGCCCCGGCCAACTTCTCAGCCAGAATACTCGCCCCCGCACTCACCTTGTCACCGCACTTCACCCGCAGCTGATAATCGGCAGGAATCTCACAATTCACCCGCGAACCGAAACGGATCATACCGATCCGCTGCCCCGCCTCGACCCGGTCGCCCACGCTCACATAGGAGACGATGCGCCGCGCCACCAAGCCGGAGATCTGGGTAAAAGCAATCGTATCCCCATTGTCGCACACCATCTCGAAGCGATTGCGCTCATTCTCTTCACTGGCATGATCAAAGCTGGCATTGACAAACTTACCAGCCACATAATCCATATGGGTAATCCGCCCCGCCATCGGCGCGCGATTGACATGCACATCAAACACATTCATAAAAATATCCACGCGCTGATGCCCCTCCGGCATCATCTCCGCGCGGATCACCTTCCCATCGGCCGGCGACACAAACACCCCATCGCCCTGCGGCGTCACCCGCTCCGGATCGCGGAAAAAGTTAAGCATGAACAGCAGCAACAGCAGCAGCAGCGTGGAGAGCACTGTCCAACCCAGAAACAGCGTCACCACCATCGTCACCAGTGTAGCCAGAATGTAGATCCACCCCTCGGGTGCAAAAGGAATATCACCGCGCGCGCGGCCAA